>NZ_JBLVOM010000241.1:0-3398 GCF_053543775.1 Acinetobacter endophylla
GGGAAATCTTATCTTGAGGTAGGCTTCCCGCTTAGATGCTTTCAGCGGTTATCCCTTCCGAACATAGCTACCCGGCGATGCCACTGGCGTGACAACCGGTACACCAGAGGTTCGTCCACTCTGGTCCTCTCGTACTAGGAGCAGATCCTCTCAAATTTCCAACGCCCACGGTAGATAGGGACCGAACTGTCTCACGACGTTCTAAACCCAGCTCGCGTACCTCTTTAAATGGCGAACAGCCATACCCTTGGGACCTGCTTCAGCCCCAGGATGAGATGAGCCGACATCGAGGTGCCAAACACCGCCGTCGATATGAACTCTTGGGCGGTATCAGCCTGTTATCCCCAGAGTACCTTTTATCCGTTGAGCGATGGCCCTTCCATACAGAACCACCGGATCACTAAGACCTACTTTCGTACCTGCTCGACTTGTGGGTCTCGCAGTTAAGCGCGCTTTTGCCTTTATACTCTACGCGTGATTTCCGACCACGCTGAGCGCACCTTCGTACTCCTCCGTTACTCTTTAGGAGGAGACCGCCCCAGTCAAACTACCCACCAGACATGGTCCTCGTCCCGGATAACGGGACAGAGTTAGAACCTCAATATTACCAGGGTGGTATTTCAAGATTGGCTCCACCGAAACTAGCGTCTCGGTTTCAAAGCCTCCCACCTATCCTACACAAGTAAGATCAAAGTTCAATGTCAAGCTGCAGTAAAGGTTCACGGGGTCTTTCCGTCTAGCCGCGGGTACACCGCATCTTCACGGCGAATTCGATTTCACTGAGTCTCTGCTGGAGACAGCGCCCCCATCATTATGCCATTCGTGCAGGTCGGAACTTACCCGACAAGGAATTTCGCTACCTTAGGACCGTTATAGTTACGGCCGCCGTTTACTGGGGCTTCGATCAAGAGCTTCGCTTACGCTAACCCCATCAATTAACCTTCCAGCACCGGGCAGGCATCACACCCTATACGTCCACTTTCGTGTTTGCAGAGTGCTATGTTTTTAATAAACAGTTGCAGGGGCCTGGTTTCTGAGGCTGTCGGCCGCTCAAGGAGCAAGTCCTATCACAGACAACAGCGTACCTTCTCCCGAAGTTACGGTACCATTTTGCCTAGTTCCTTCAGCAGAGTTCTCTCAAGCGCTTTGGTCTACTCGACCTGACCACCTGTGTCGGTTTCGGGTACGATTCCTGTGTAACTGAAGCTTAGAGACTTTTCCTGGAAGCATGGTATCAGCCACTTCACTGTACAAGTACAGCTTGCTATCAGTTCTCAGCATAGAGTACCCCGGATTTGCCTAAGATACATGCCTACAACCTTCCACCTGGACAACCAACGCCAGGCTGACTTAACCTTCTCCGTCCTCTCATCGCATTACACAGAAGTATTGGAATATTAACCAATTTCCCATCGACTACGCCTCTCGGCCTCGCCTTAGGGGTCGACTCACCCAGCCCCGATTAACGTTGGACTGGAACCCTTGGTCTTTCAGCGTGCGAGTTTTTCACTCGCATTGTCGTTACTCACGTCAGCATTCGCACTTCTGATACCTCCAGCAGACTTCTCAATCCACCTTCATCGGCTTACAGAACGCTCCCCTACCACGCATAATAAATTATGCATCCGCAGCTTCGGCATATAGTTTTAGCCCCGTTACATCTTCCGCGCAGGCCGACTCGACTAGTGAGCTATTACGCTTTCTTTAAAGGGTGGCTGCTTCTAAGCCAACCTCCTAGCTGTCTATGCCTTCCCACATCGTTTCCCACTTAACTATAATTTTGGGGCCTTAGCTGGCGGTCTGGATTGTTTTCCTCTTGACTACGGACGTTAGCACCCGCAGTCTGTCTCCCGGATAGTACTCATTGGTATTCGGAGTTTGCATCGGTTTGGTAAGTCGGGATGACCCCCTAGCCGAAACAGTGCTCTACCCCCAATGGTATTCGTCCGAGGCGCTACCTAAATAGCTTTCGGGGAGAACCAGCTATCACCAAGTTTGATTAGCCTTTCACCCCTATCCACAAGTCATCCCCTGGCTTTTCAACGACAGTGGGTTCGGTCCTCCAGTTAGTGTTACCCAACCTTCAACCTGCTCATGGATAGATCACCTGGTTTCGGGTCTATACCCAGCAACTAAACGCCCTATTAAGACTCGGTTTCCCTACGGCTCCCCTATGCGGTTAACCTCGCTACTGAATATAAGTCGCTGACCCATTATACAAAAGGTACGCAGTCACCGGACTAAGCCGGCTCCCACTGCTTGTATGCATGCGGTTTCAGGATCTATTTCACTCCCCTCACAGGGGTTCTTTTCGCCTTTCCCTCACGGTACTGGTTCACTATCGGTCAGTCAGGAGTATTTAGCCTTGGAGGATGGTCCCCCCATATTCAGACAAGGTTTCACGTGCCTCGCCCTACTCGACATCATCATATAAGCCCTTTCGTGTACAGGACTATCACCGTCTACGGTCGCACTTCCCAGAGCGTTCCACTAGAACTTATATGACTTAATGGGCTCTTCCCCTTTCGCTCGCCGCTACTGAGGGAATCTCAATTGATTTCTTTTCCTAAGGGTACTGAGATGTTTCACTTCCCCTCGTTCGCCTTGCAACACTATGTATTCATGTTGCAATACCTACCTTATGGTAAGTGGGTTTCCCCATTCAGACATCTCCGGATCACAGGATATTTGCCGCCTCCCCGGAGCTTTTCGCAGGCTATCACGTCTTTCATCGCCTCTGACTGCCAAGGCATCCACCACATGCACTTAATTACTTGACTATACAACCCCAAACAGTCGTTTATCCTTACAAGTAGGATAAGCAACAGAGTTCGTCTTGCGACTTACTCATACAGTTGGCGTTTCGTAGATTTAACTACTGTACAGCTTCAATTAGATTCATATACCAAAACGCTTGATTCAGTTAATTTCGCTAGAACTCATTTCTACTTTCACAATTGCTTGCTAGGTTGTTTAAAACGAGTTTGAACAAATTATTTCAACTCAAATATATTCTGTTAATGATTTTTCCAGCCTTCGTCAGGTCAGGAAACTGTGATAAATCACAGAGGTTATCAAGTGCGCGTATCATAACGCTTGTACTTGTTAATCTCTAGGATCTAAACACTTGATCGCTTAAGGACTAAACTAACAATCAACTGATTGTCTATTTATTAGCTTTTGTCTTTATACATTCCGTAGGAATGTATGGTGGAGACTAGGAGAGTCGAACTCCTGACCTCCTGCGTGCAAAGCAGGCGCTCTACCAACTAAGCTAAGTCCCCAGCTTATCAATAAGTCAATGTATCGTTCTGTTCTGTTTGCTTCAGCACTTTCATGCTTCGTTAGTCAGATTTGGTGGGTCTGACAAGACTTGAACTTGTGACCCCACGCTTATC
>NZ_JBLVOM010000242.1:0-55380 GCF_053543775.1 Acinetobacter endophylla
GCGACTCGCATCCCACCTTTACCTAATTTAAATCCTAAAACCAAGAATGAAACGCTGGCACTGTTGCATGGGATTTATGCCGGCCTGATTGGTTTTAGTACAGTGCTGTTTTTATATCTTGAATATCAGCAATCCAGTATTTCCATGCTGAGTTTAGGTGTGGTGTTGCTACTTTTAGGCTTGCTGATGTTTTTTAATATACAGGCCAGTATTAAGGTGAAGCAGGGTAATGGATCAGGGCGGACATTATCCAGAGTGATGGCAATCCTCATGCTGTTCAGTTTTCCGATTGGGACAGTATTGGGTGCGATTGCATTATGGAAATCCAGCGCACGACAATGGCAGAACTAATTCGTCATGTATAGAGCGAGCTGGTGTTGAAGATTGATGTTTGTGCCTGAAAATGCTGAACTCCGGGTCATAAAAAGCCTCTGAAAATCAGTTAAAGTAAGGGAATGACTTGCTCAGCCAAATATAATCAGGGATTTGTTATGACCACGACGCGCTATGCCAACATTTTAAAGCCACTGCATTTGGGTTTTACCACCATTAAAAACCGGGTGGTGATGGGGTCGATGCATACTGGTCTGGAAGACCGCTTCTATAACTATCCTAAACTGGCTGCGTATTTTGGTGAACGAGCAAAGGGTGGCGTAGGTCTGCTGATTACAGGGGGAATATCGCCAAACCGTCAAGGCTGGTTGTTGCCGGCGGGTGGTACCATGAATACCTTGGGGGACATTGCACCGCATCGTCTGGTAACGCATGCAGTGCATAAGCATGGCGCCAAAATTCTTTTGCAAATTCTGCATGCCGGACGCTATGGCTATCAGCCTTTCGTGGTTTCAGCCAGCCCGATCAAATCGCCGATTTCTCCTTTTAAGCCGCGTGAAATGTCAGATAAACAGATTCTGAATACCATTCAGGATTATGTGAAAACTGCCAGCATTGCCAAAAAAGCCGGCTATGATGGCGTGGAAATCATGGGTTCGGAAGGCTATTTGCTGAATCAGTTTTTAAGCCGTCATGTTAATCAACGTGCCGACCGTTGGGGTGGCCCGATCGAAAACCGGATGCGTTTTGCCGTAGAAATTGTTAAAGCGATTCGCGCTGAAATTGGTGAGAAATTTATTATCTGTTTCCGTTTGTCACTTCTCGATTTGGTACATGATGGCAATACCATGCAGGAAGTGATTACCGTAGCTAAAGCTTTGGAAAAGGCAGGAATTACTTTGCTCAATACCGGGATTGGCTGGCATGAAGCACGTATTCCAACTATTGTGACTTCCGTGCCTCGAGCTGCTTTTGTCGATTACACTTCTGAAGTTAAGAAACATGTTTCGGTGCCGGTGATTGCCTCTAACCGGATCAATATGCCAGACACTGCCGAGGCGATTCTGGCCTCTGGTCAGGCAGATATGGTACAGATGGCACGTCCACTTTTGGCCGATGCTTTCTGGGTCAACAAAACCGCAACCAATCGTGTTGATGAAATCAATACCTGTATCGCCTGTAATCAGGCTTGCTTGGATCATACCTTTAAAAACCAGCGCGCAACCTGTCTGGTCAATCCGCGTGCCGCTTATGAGACCGAACTGGTCTATGTCAAAACCAAAAAACCGAAAAGTATTGCAGTGATTGGTGGTGGTGTTGCAGGTCTGTCAGCGGCTACTGTCGCAGCCAGTCGCGGGCATGATGTCACTTTGTTTGAGGCCAGTCATGAAGTAGGCGGGCAGTTCAATCTGGCTAAAGTGATTCCGGGGAAAGAAGAATTTCACGAAACGATTCGTTATTTTAAAGTGCAGCTAGAAAAAACCGGAGTTGATCTGCGTCTCAATACCCGAGTCAACCGCGAGCAGTTGGAGCGTGAGGGTTTTGATGAGGTGATTGTGGCTACAGGGGTTGTGCCGCGTGCCTTGAATATCGAAGGCAGTCAGGCACCACAAGTATTATCTTATGCAGAAGTGCTACGTGGCGCACCTGTCGGTGATCGTGTTGCGGTTATTGGCGCAGGCGGGATCGGTTTTGATGTGTCCGAGTTTTTATTAAAGCCACCGCATCAAATACAGCCGCAACCTGTGGATGAGTGGAAGCGTGAATGGGGTGTAGATTCTCATCCAGATTATGTGACTGAAGGCGGGTTACAGCGTGCTGAAGTAGAACCTCCAGTACGGGAAATTTATCTATTACAACGTAAAAAGACACCGCTTGGCGCAGGACTAGGCAAGACTTCAGGCTGGGTACATCGTGCCCAATTAAAAAAACATGCCGTGCGGATGTTGCGCGGTGTGCAATATAAATCTGTCACGGATGAAGGCTTATGGATTGAGGTAGATGGCCATGCTCAATTATTGCGTGTGGATAGCATTGTGGTATGTGCAGGTCAGGAATCGGTAAAAGACCTGATGCCGAGTGCTGGGGAAAATACCTTGGCGCAGTATCATATTATTGGCGGTGCAAAACTGGCTGCTGAACTCGATGCCAAGCGCGCCATTCGTGAGGGAGCGGAATTAGCAGCAAAACTGTAAGGATTTGATGAAACTATATGCAGTTGATTGCATTCACTGTAATTTTCACTTGTCAGCCGGACAAAAGCTCCGTATTATTGCGCCCATGGAAGCGTGGCAGAGCGGTTTAATGCACCGGTCTTGAAAACCGACGAGGGTGTGAGTCCTCCGTGAGTTCGAATCTCACCGCTTCCGCCAAATTTTAAAAACCCCAGTCGAAAGATTGGGGTTTTTTTATTTCTATGATTTTAATAAAACGATTTAAAATAAGCTGATAGCGAACAAAGTCAAAATTTTAAAATTCCATAATTAATAAATATTCTTTAATTGCCTACTTCAATTTTGATTAATGCCAACGCAATTCTTTCCACATGTTGGTAAGCCGGTTGTTCCAGTTCTTCACCAAAAATATCCGGGTCAATTTCTTCATAGGACCAGATTATATTTTGATGCTGTTTCATCAAATCTTTAAGATGCTGCAAAAACAGATTGCCATGTTCAGTCACGGTCACACCGGTATATAGAAATAAATGTCCGCCAGAATTCAGGCGCTGTAGACCTTCTTTTATAATCCTGAATGATAAATCACAGCCATCCAGCGCATTACCGCCATGACGATATTGACGTTGTTCGGGATCAATTAAATACGGTGGATTAGCAAAAATCAGATCAAATTTTCCATCAAGATTGGAAAATAAATTACTTTGAACCGGATGAATATGGTTTAAGCCGGCAAAACTGATATTAATCTGGCTATAGAGCAAGGCTTTGGGATTCAGGTCTGCAACCATCATTTCATTCACATCTGGAAAATGTCTGGCAATGCTGATCGCGGCTGCTGAAGTGCCACAACACATTTCCACGACCCGTTTAAAAGGGCGAGGCTGAGCAGCTAGATATTGCTTGAGATGATAGATAAAGCGATACGTATCCGGACCGAAAAATACCGCATCTTGCTGAGTGGTTGGAAAAGCTGAATGAATAAAGAGTTCGCCATCGAGTGAAGAAACCCGAACCTGACTCAAGTATTGATCTCCCTGAACCTGTAGAAGCTGATGTTCTTGCAATAATGTAAAAAGGGCAGAATCAAGATCAGTTTTTTTAAAGTTTAGATTCCAGCCAAAGATATCCTGATGGGTTCTGTGCTTATAAATTTCATTCTTTTTTCGATTCAGAATTCGCTGGTGGGAAAGCGGTGTAATGGTCGTAAACTGATAATCTTGTTGTTTTAAAAAGGCTAATAAATAAAGCAAAGCTTGCTGCGGGCTGCTTTGAATCTCTAAAATTTGGTTCATACGGATATGCTCTTCTATTTATTTAACCTACATGAAAAGATTAATTCACTTTATGCCTGCAAAAGACAATATCAAACCAGTCGTGAATGATCAAAGCTATACAGCACTGGATTCCATGGAAAGGGATCAGTTTATATTCACCTAAATAATGCATTGCTTAGGTAAAAATGTGATGAGAATTGGTTGGATTTGTATAGGTCGTAGGCATAATTTTATTGGTTAAGCAGCCTTATTATGATTTTGCGAACTATTATTTTTTATTCATGATTATACGTATAAAAAATGGCTATTAATCACTGGGATCAATAGCCATTAGAGCTGAGAGCTTTAAAAGCTTAGTTAGGTACTTCCGGCAAATCAAACCAGATCACTTGCGCATCTTCGCTTGCTTTAATTTCTGTATCATCTAGAAAAGCAATTGCGCCGCCAGCTTCAACCTTATGTTCAGCGATCTGGACAGTGCCAGAAACAACATGTACATAATTAATATGCTGGGTCGCTTTCACTTCCAGACTTTGGCCTTGCTGAATCACCGCAGTTCTGACTTCGGCATTCTGACGAATATGCATCGGTGCATTGTCATTCGGACCACAAATCAAATGCCACTGGTTCGGTTGCTCATGCGGGTCAAGACGGATTTGCTGATAGTTCGGCTTGGCATCACGTTCATTTGGAATAATCCAGATTTGCAGTAAATGGACCTGTTCGTCGCCTTGGTTCATTTCACTGTGCCGCACACCTGTTCCTGCACTCATCAGTTGCCATTCACCCGCAGCGATTCCGCCATGATTGCCCATGCTGTCCTGATGGGTAATGGTTCCTTTCAGCACACAGGTCAGGATTTCCATATTGTCATGTGGATGCGTTCCAAAACCCTGATGTCCATCAATCAGGTCATCATTAATGACACGTAAAGCGCTGACACCCATATACTTTGGGTTATACCAGTTACCAAATGAGAAACTGTGTTTAGACTCCAGCCAGCCCATTTTTACATGACCACGATTTTCGCTAGGATGTAGAAAAGCATTCATGATTTTATCTCGACATTATTTTTAACTTGAGATCATCATACTGTCGTTTTATAACTGAAAAAATCTCAAATAGGCGACAGATCATTGCATTTTTGCAACGACAGAGCTGAAAGTAAACATAAGGAATAAAAAAGCCCGCTCAAAGCAGGCTATTTTTATTCAAATCGGCAGACCGATCATCATTCTAAGAAACGAACCGTTACCCCAGATTTGACTTTACGGCCAAGATCATTGGCATCCCAGTTAGTTAAACGAATACAACCATGTGACGCTGTTTTCGAAATGGTAGACGGGTTTGGTGTCCCGTGAATACCAAATGATTTCTTGCTTAAACCAATCCAGATATTCCCGACAGGACCGTTAGGACCCGGTGGTAAAGATAGTGGTTTTAAGTTTTTACCTTGTACAAAGTTAGAAGGTGAGTAGCTGTACCAAGGGTTTGGTGCAACACCTGTGACTTTATAGGTTCCGGTTGGAGATGGTGTATCCGCACTACCAATGGTGGCAGGGAATGAAGCGATCATTTGATTTTTACTGTTAAATAAGTACAGTTGTTTCGCGCCTTTATGCGCAACAATCAAGTGAATACCTTCAGGCAAGTCATTACGTACATTGCTGACCAGTAATTTTTCACCAACTTTATTAAAGTTAGCATTTGGATTGAGTTTCTTTAAGAAATTCTCATCCATATGGAATTTTTCACTCAACATTTCACTGACACGTGTGTAGTACAGGCCTTTCATTTTCGCCTGTAACGCATAATCTGAAGGAATAGACTTGGCAAATGGGCCTGCCAGATCTTTTTCAGTAATGGTGTATTCAATAAAGGTTGGCTTAGAACCCTGACGTGCCACCAGTTTATCCCAGGTTTCCTGAGTCAAAACACCTGTCGGTTTGATGCCATTCATTTGCTGGAAAGACGCAATGGCTTTTAGTGTGTTTTTACCGCTGGTTCCGTCAATCGCGCCCGGTGATGCATGGGCATTATTCAGCATGACATGCGCACGTGCGTAAACGGGGAATTGACCTGCACCGATATTTTCATACCATTGGGCATTGTTTAAGCCATCTAAAGTCCACGAAGCTTTGGTTGCCGCAGAGTTAGTCGGTGCTTTGGTATTTGGTGCTGCGCCAATAGAAGCAGTCTGATCTTCGGTATCCTGTAGCTCATTCAGTGCTTCAGATGCCTGTTTTAAGTTTTGTTGTTCTTGTGCGGTAATTTGCGCTTCTGCAGGTGCTGCTTGGGCCGCTGAAGCTTCAGTTGCTAATGGATCAATCGGATCTTGCACTGCAACATCAGTCACCACTTGGGGTTTTAATGGTTGTTCAGCAGTAGACGCGGCAAAAACTTGACCTGCGAAAATGCAACCTAGACTCACAGCGAGCATTGTGCGAACGAACATGTAACTCAACCTTAAGAATTATTTCTTTAACTATGTGAAAAAACACTATAAGTATTACAGAAAAAATGTGGAGATGCAGTAGTTGTTTTGTGTAAATCACTAGGTTGCCGTTCAATCCGATCGGTTTTTAAAGTTGCCAGAAGTTATTAAAACTGCGGCCTTTTTGCTATGATGTTGGCAATGTCAAAGAAAGATGGGAATGTGAATGACGACCTTAAAAAATGATCGTTTTCTGCGCGCATTGTTGCGTGAGCCTGTAGATGCTACGCCAGTATGGATGATGCGTCAGGCTGGCCGTTATTTGCCTGAGTACCGCGAAACGCGTACCAAGGCAGGAGATTTCCTTTCGCTTTGCAAGAATACTGAACTGGCCTGTGAAGTAACTTTGCAGCCTTTACGCCGTTATGATCTTGATGCCGCGATTTTATTCTCGGATATCTTGACGGTTCCGGATGCTTTGGGACTGGGGCTGTATTTTGAAGCCGGTGAAGGCCCGAAATTTCACAAGACCATCCGTACCGAACAGGATGTCGCCAATCTGCCTGCATTTAATGCCAAGTCGGATCTGGATTATGTGATGAATGCCGTTTCGACCATTCGTTCAGCCTTGGGCGGTCAGGTTCCTCTGATTGGTTTCTCAGGCAGTCCATGGACTCTGGCGACGTATATGGTCGAAGGCGGTTCAAGCAAGGATTTCCGTTTTACCAAACAGATGATGTATGCGCAGCCTGAAGTTTTGCATGCTTTACTGGATCGTCTGGCTGATGCAGTGACTGAATATTTGAATGCGCAGATCGATGCGGGTGCACAAGCGGTACAGATCTTTGATAGTTGGGGTGGGGCATTAGCACATCGTGAATATATCGAGTTCTCGCTGAACTATATGCAGAAGATTGTCGCTGGTTTGCAACGTGAGAAAGACGGCCGCAAGATTCCGGTAATTCTGTTTACCAAAGGTGGCGGTCAATGGTTGGAACCGATGATTACGACAGGCGCAGATGCATTTGGTCTGGACTGGACCACGCCATTGAATGTCGCTCGTCAAACGGTTGCTGGTCGTGCAGCACTTCAGGGTAACCTGGATCCTGCAACTTTATATGGTTCATCAGAGACCATCATTAAAGCGACAAAAGCCATGCTGGATGATGCCTATGCCAATGGCGAGAAAACCGGTTATGTTGCCAATTTAGGTCATGGTATTACCCAGTGGGTTGATCCGGCGAATCCAAAAGCATTTATTGATACCGTACATGAGTATAGTGCCAAATATCTTTAGGATGTAAACCTTGATCGATCTATTCAAATCAGGGTTTGAATTTACTTATAAGGCAGCTTCGGCTGCCTTATTTGGGATTTTACTCCTGCTCGCTTTTGCGCTGACTGCTTCTATGGGCAGCGATCTCTTCTTTGGTTTTTACCGGTATGACTATCTGCTTTTTTTTGCTTTGCTGATTCAGGTGA
Source organism: Acinetobacter endophylla (assembly GCF_053543775.1). Taxonomy (NCBI): domain Bacteria; kingdom Pseudomonadati; phylum Pseudomonadota; class Gammaproteobacteria; order Moraxellales; family Moraxellaceae; genus Acinetobacter; species Acinetobacter endophylla. The sequence goes on from NZ_JBLVOM010000242.1 coordinate 7,701, forward strand.
TATTGCTCTATACCAAACTGGAATCCTGGGCTGAAGCCAAAGTGATTGCGTTATTTCATCTCATGGCCATGGTGATGGAAATCTTCCTGACCCATCCGGCAATTGCTTCCTGGCATTACCCTCAACCCGCAATATTTAAAATCCTGACCGTGCCTTTATTTGCCGGTTTTATGTATTCTGCGGTCGGCAGTTTTTTTGCGCGCTCTTTACGTCTATATCAGGTTTCATTTGAAAAATTGCCGCGTTTTAGCCATATGCTGACATTGGCTGTCTTGTCTTATATCAACTTTATGAGCAAGTTTTTTATTCCCGATTATCGTCTGATTCTATTTGTCTGGAGCGTGCTGATGTTCTGGAAAACCAAAATCCGCTTTCAGTTGAATCAGCATGCTTTTCAGTTGCCGATGTTACCCGTACTGCTGATTCTGGCGTTTATTATCTGGATTGCCGAGAATATCAGTACCTTTTACCAAATCTGGCTCTATCCAAGCCAGATTGAGCAATGGCATATGGTGGGATGGGGCAAACTGGGCTCCTGGTATTTGTTGTTATTGCTGAGTCTGGTGTTGGTGCTGAAAATTTTGGGACAGCGTAATTCACAAGGCGATTGGGCGCTCAAAGAACAGTAAAATCAATCAGGTTATGTTTATGTAAAGCATACATTTTTTCAATTGCGCCAAACTTGACTTGTCGCTACTCTGCTGAGTATGTAATTTAAATTACATTATTAGAGTAATAACAAAGATTGCATGAGAATAATTGGAGAATAACTATGTTGAAAAAAATTATGCTGGCGGCGGTATTGGCGACAGGTTCAAGCATGGCGATGGCTGACCGAGATGTCGGTTGTGGTATCGGAAGCCAGGTGTGGGCGGGTCAGTCTGGTATTATTCCTAAACTCTTTGCAGGTACGACCAACGTTCTGTTCACGAATCAGTGGCTCGGGATCACTTTTGGTACCTTGGGTTGTAGCCAGGGCGGTACCGTAACCGCTCAAGTGGTGACCTTTACCAATGAAAACGCTGAAGCATTGGCGCGTGATATGGCAGTTGGAGAGGGTGAAAGCCTGAATGTTCTGGCTGAACTTTTGAATATTAAATCTGAAGATAAAGCTCGTTTCTTTAGCGTTTCCAAGCAGAATTTCTCTGAAATTTATTCCGAAGAAAACCAGAATACATTACAAGTTTTAAGCACCTTACAAACTGTGATGGCCAAAGATGAAGTATTGAAATCCTACATCTGATCCGCACCTCAAAAACCCTGCTGTTCTGGCAGGGTTTTCTTATGACTAAAAGAAATTGATGAGAATAAGTTAACTGAATGAAATATGCGTTCTTCATGTTGGGCCTGACATTCAGCCCTTTAAGTTTTTCTAGCGAAATTAATCCAGACATCCAGCATTATATCGCTCAGGCCGAAACTCAGCATCTGGATCAGAGCACTACCTGGCAACGTCTCATGTATGCCAATCCCCAAGGTCATAGCGAGGTTAACTATTCGGGCTATTTCCTGGCAGAGCAGGGAAAAACTGCTCTAAAAAAAGAAATGCAGCATAACATTCAGGCTTTATTCCTGAGCGCAGAGCCGAATCAGTCCGTCCGCTGTAAGTTTCCTGCACGCAGCAGCTGGTTAATGCAGCAATTGAATATTTCCGAGCAACAATTGCCTGCGGTCAGTTGCCCGGATTTGGATAAATGGATTGGCGAGGTCAAGCCTTATCAGGCAACCCTGATCTATGCCACGGATTTTATGGGTAATCCCAGCTCGATGTTTGGTCATACCTTGTTGCGTCTGGACCCTAAAGACCAGCAACAACTCAATCTGATTTCTTATGCGGTCAACTATGCTGCGACGGTCGATGGCAATGACAACTGGTCCTTTGCCTGGAAAGGGCTGACTGGACAATATCCGGGTGAATATTCCCTGATGCCGTATTACCGTAAGGTTAAAGAGTATGGTGACTTTGAAAGCCGGGATTTATGGGAATATGAATTAAACTTAAGCCCGCAAGAAACCAGGTTTTTAGTACAGCATCTCTGGGAAATGCAAAATGTAAGTTTCCCTTATTATTTTATTAGTGATAATTGCGCTTATCGCCTACTGGGACTTTTTGATCTGGTACGTCCCGAGCTAAATCTACAAAAACAGTTTAATTCGACTGCGATTCCGATTGAAACACTGAAAGTCGTAGAACAGCAGGGCTTGATCAAACAGAAAGTTTACCGTCCAGCGCTTGAAACTCAATTGCTGGCTCAATCCAGACAGCATGGTAAAGCGCTGGCAAAAACTGCGCATCAGCTGGCTTATGCAAAAACAGGTGTAATGCCTTCAATTTTGCAGCCTTATCCGGCAGAAGATCAGGCCAAAATTCTGGAAATGGCCTATGATCATTTATATCTGGACTTTCTCCGACAAACAGTCGATAAATCATTTTCCCAGCCACGTTTTCGCAAGTTATTAGGCTTAAGAAGTCAGCTGAATATCGAGAAGCAGCGTAAAGCGCCTGAACGTCCAAAAATAGACCCGGTACAAAGCCATCATGCACGGAATATCAGTCTTCAGGCCGGACAGGTTCAGGGTGAATCCTTTGTCCAGCTAGGGCATCGGCAGGCTTATCATGATCTCATCGACCCGCAAGGCGGTTTTCGAACCGGCACACAATTGCTGTTTCTGGATGGGGCTTTGCAATATCGTGACAGTGAACTCAAACTGGAGCATCTGGATCTATTGACTGTCAATTCCTATAACCCCGTCAATCCGTTTAATACGCCATTGTCCTGGGGTTTTAATCTGGGCTGGCAACAGGAAGCACTGAATGCGCATGGCCAGTTTAGTGAAGATGAGCAGCATGGCGTTGCCAGCTTAAAAACTCAGGGTGGTTATAGCTGGGCAAATGCCAGCCGTGAACATCTATGTTATGCACAAATGCAAACTCAGCTACAGGCAGGCAAGGCACTGGATCAGGGCTGGCGCGTAGGTGCAGGCCCTACTGTGGGGTGCCAGAATATCTGGAGCGATCAGATCAACAGTCTGGTGCAGGTGGAACTGCCTTATTGGGAAGATTCGCATCGCTGGCAGCTGAAACTGAATACTGAAATCCAATATGCATTCAATCCACAACATGCACTTCGGCTGTCTTGGGAATATCAGCAACAACAGTCCAAAGACTGGGATCAATGGAGTCTTGGTTTGATCCGGTATTTTTAAGATTTAGTTAAAACTGATCAACACTATTCATAAAGTGCTGTGTATCTGTGAGGCTACCGTTCGGTTTTCCCTTGCATAAAAAGATTAGCTGGGTTTGGTGCAAATAATCTGGTCGATATTTTAGGAAAAATACCTGATATTTGTTATATTTGTCACATAATGTGAGTGCAAATTGCAAGGTTTTGGGGGACAGACAGTATGAATAATGAATGCATGGCAAGACTGGCCGAGCAATGGGAACAGATCTGTCAAAATTATTCATCTGATGACTTATTGCATGCCTTTCACTTTATTCAAGATCATTCCCTGATTCTGGTGGAAGAATTCTATAAAAACATGCTCATTGAAAAGGAATCTGCAGAATTCTTTTCTGATGACTTGATTCAACAGCGCTTGCGCGACACTTTAAATGCCTGGCTACTTGAAAGCTTTAGTGTAGGAATTAATAAACGCTATGCCGATGCCGTGCAGAAACAGGCGATGGTGGGGCATGTGCATGCGCGTGTCGGAATTCCGTCCTGGCTGATCATGCGCGGTGTACGTGAAATTGAGCGTAAAATGTTTGAACTGCTGGATGAGAATCCTCACCACAGTATGTTGACCACCTGCAGTTATATTGTCCAAATCATGGGATTTGCCACAGAAGTCATGTGCCGATCTTATGAAGCCAAAACAGCCATGAATCAGGAAATTAAACACAGTTATCGTGTTTTTTCAGCGATGCAGGATGTGGCCGTACAAAAAGATAAACAGCGCAGCTCATTGCTGGACTGGGAAAATGAGCTCATGTTCAAGGTCTTTTCTGAGCATGAGAAATTGAATCATCCGATGCTGTCCAAGTCTGAGTTCGGTTTATGGTTTATCCATAAAGCCTCTTATGCTTTTACCGGTTCTGACCAGGTCGATTTAATCATTGAACGAATTTATCAAGTCGATGAACTTAATCAAGAGATCATGGACTGTACGGACAAAAACAATATGCTGGGACTGATCCAGCGAATCCGTGACTTGAACCGTGAGATTCAGTTGTTGGTAGATCAGTTATTTCAGGTGGCCGAATATATTGAATCAGGTAATGATTCATTGACCCAGTTATTGAATCGTCGTTATTTGAATACCATTATTTCACGTGAAATCACTTTTTCCCGTAAGAATCATACGCCTTTGTCTTTACTTGCCATTGATGCTGATTATTTCAAAAGTATTAATGACAAATTCGGACATGCAGCAGGTGATCTGGCTTTGAAATTTCTGGCCGAAGCATTGCAAAAATACAGTCAGGGCAGTGATTATGCTTTCCGGGTCGGCGGTGAAGAGTTTTTGCTGTTACTGGTGGATACTGATGAAAAACGTGCCCTGAATATTGCCGAAAGTGTGCGTAAATATATTGAAAATGGCATGATTAATTCGGCACAAGGCCAGCAGTTTAAATTTACGGTCAGTATTGGTTGTGTGCTTTATGATGGACATCCGGATTATCAGCGCTTCCTGAACGCGGCAGATTCTGCTTTGTATATGGCGAAGAATAACGGGCGTAACAGGGTCTATATGGCTCATCAGTCCTTGAACCCAACCGCACAGCCGCTCTCGGTTTAAATAAAAGGTTTTTATCCAGTTGCAGACTGCTGCTCTATAAATTCCTGAAATTTTTGTTTTTGCTGAAGATATGCGGGATGATTTTTAGCTTCATCCCATTTCTGTTTAAAAATTTTGGCAGCAGCGGCTTTAACAGGATCTTGCTGATTGCGTGGCAGCTCGGAACGGCCATGCGCGCCACTTAAACCTTTTTTGTCTTCCGGAACCGGACCGTCATACTTTTTGCCACCTTTATGATTGGCATAACGCCGGGCACGGGTAAAACCCATCTGTAAAAACTTGCGTGCCATGTCCGCACCGATAAAATCTTCTTGCTTTAAATAGTCTAGAAAAAGCTGATAGATTTTCTCGCTACTGGCTTGTGCTTTTTCTTCATCTGCAAAGCGCCAGTGCGGCAGGATTTCTGATTTATAAGGCTCAACCAGTAATACACCTTGTTCACCACGGCCAATCCGGTAGAGCTCCGGTCGTTTGCGGAAATTAACCTTTGCAAAGTCCAGAGAATAATCAAAACTATTCGAAACTACACGTGACGGACGTTTTGGTGGCGCTACTTTGGCAGATGGCTTCATATTCGGCCTTTTCTGAAATTTAAAATTGCTCAATATTTCAGCTAATACAAATTATAAAAATAAAGGGGCAGGATACAGAAAAGCCCCTGTCATTTAGAGCTAGGGGCTTTCATTTTACTTCGATTTTTTTGAACTGGTCTTCGAGGTTTTAGCCTTGGTTGACTTGCTCTTAGAGGAGCTACTCGACTGCTTTTTAGCAGGCGCCGATTTTTTTGAAGAAGACTTTTTCACTTTAGTGTCGTCTTTACTCTTGTTGCTGCTTTTCGCTTTAGCCGGTTTTTTCGCGGAAGAGGTCTTTTGGTCTTTCGCTTTATCACTGGCTTTTGAGCTCGAATTTTTCTTCGCCTTCACTTTTTCATCTTTGCTGGCATTGTCTTTTTTAGAAGATGCCGCTTTAGATTTACTGCTCGCCGCTTTTTTAGTGACTTTGCGATCACTGTCTTTGTCACTGCTCTTATTCGACTTTTTCAGTTTCTCATCTTGAGTCTTTTTAGCAGTTTTTGCTGATTTTTTGCTGTCTTTCGCCTGGTTATTTTTGCTATTCGCCATGGTTACTTTCCTTATCATTAAAAATCAATCAGAAAGATATAAAGCGCTTTGCTGTATATCAACTTCAAATTACTTTAAGGGGAGAGCGGCAGGATTAAAACTTTATCGTGTATCCAAGTGTAGGCTTGTTGCAAACACAAGCAGGAATTGTTCGAGTTCCAGACTAAAACATGGCAAGTTCTGGGACAGATCTTTAAACCCTGTTACCAGATGTCATTTAGAGCAAGTGAGCTTTTGAATTAAGTATGGATGTTATCTTCCTCCAAACGCAAAAACCTCGAATGATCGAGGCTTTGAGTAACTTATTTTTAAGCTTAAATAATTAATAGCTTTCTGGAACCGCACTTAAAAATTCACGACGTGTTTCTTTGTCGGTTTTAAAATCACCAATAAACGACACCGTACGTGTGGTTGATTCCTGCTTGCCTACACCGCGCATCATCATGCACATATGCGCAGAATCAATAACTACGGCAACACCACGTGCTTTGGTGACTTCGGCCACTGCTTCTGCAATTTGCTGAGTCAGATTTTCCTGAATCTGCAAACGGCGTGCAAACATTTCAGTAATGCGGGCAAATTTAGACAGGCCTAAAACATGACCTTCCGGCAAATAGGCAATATGAACACGGCCATAAAATGGCAATAAATGATGCTCACATAGCGAATAAAATTCGATATTTTTGACCAAGACCATTTCACGGTTATCGGAAGGGAAGACCGCCTTGTTGGTCACTTCTTCAAGTGTCTGGCTATAACCCGAGGTTAAATATGAAAATGCTTTCGCAGCGCGCACAGGCGTATCTTTGAGACCAGGGCGATTTAGATCTTCGCCAACGGCAGTAAGAATGTTTGCGTAGGATTGCTGCATAGTCATATGACGTATTCACTTAAACTGAGAATGAACAAGGACGGCATTGTAGCAGAAAACTTTTACAATGCCTTGTTTTGAGGCTAAAACCGTTTACTGTTTGAACTTTGGATTCTTTTCTGCACGTTTGAGCAGAACCAATACTGCACCGGTACCGCCTTGCTTTTCAGGTGCACTGACAAAAGCCAAAACATCACGGTGCTGACGCAACCAGCCGTTCACATAGGTTTTTAAAATCGCTTCCGGGCCTTTGCCATGTACAATTTTAATCACGTTCTGGTTTTCATCTTTGGCGATCTGGATAATTTGCAGCACGGCTTGACGCGCTTCTTCCACAGTACAGCCATGCAGATCCACAGCTTCAAACCAGCGCAAGTTACCGGCTTTCAAGTCTTCAAACACTTTATGCTGCAAGGTGGCAATGCGGTAGCTCAAGTTGGCCTGACTGCCGACAGGATTGAGCATGGCCTGAGTATCTGATAAAGCCATTGCCTCTGTTTCCATCGGGCCAGTAGCCGCTGCACGCTTTGCCAAGATTTGTGCATCCGGCTTTTTCTTGCGTGGTTTGTCCAGTTGAACCGTATTGCCCGATTCAATTTTTTGCACGCCCTGCATTTGCTTGCGGAATAATTCCAGTTCTTCTAAAGTCTCTTGCTCGACAGTCTTTTTAACAGGTGCAGCAACGACCGCAGGCGTTTGTGGCTGTGTAATTTGCTTCTTAAAAGATTTCAGCAGGTTGTACTGATCTTTAGATAATGAAGAATCGTGTTTACTCATAATGTAAAAACAAGGGAGATGCGGAATTTACAAGAATTATAGTCTGAAAATAGACAAAGGAGAACTGAATTGCGTTCATGACATTGCTGAGGATTTTAAATACGCTCGAGATTCTATGATCTACTTTTTAATATTGAAAATAAAAAAGCCCAATTCTGAGATTAGGCTTTTTTAATGCTTAGGTGAGTATTTACATTTTAAACCGCTTCAGGCTCACCAAACAGATCACGGAAAGCATGATCCGGACGTGGCTGTTTCATGAAGCTTTCGCCGACCAAGAAGGCGTGAATATCATTTTCCTGCATCATGGCGACATCGGCAGGTGTGGCAATGCCACTTTCAGTGACTAGCAAGCGTGAAGGATCCAGTAATTTTTTCAAACGAATCGATATGTTTAAATCAACATCAAAGGTTTTTAAATTACGGTTATTCACGCCAAGCAGACAACGATCAGAAAGATTTAAAGCACGTGATAGTTCTTCTTCATCGTGAACTTCAACCAGTACATCCAGATGATGTTCAAATGCAGTTTTGGACATTTCTTCTAACTGCTGGTCAGACAGGCAAGCCACAATCAGCAAGATACAGTCTGCATGCAAGGCGCGTGCTTCGATGACCCCATAAGGGTCGATCAGAAAGTCTTTGCGCAGTGCAGGCAGGTCGCAATGTGAACGGGCAATCTGAATGTTGTCATCATGACCCTGGAAAAAGTCTACATCGGTCAGCACCGATAAACAGGCTGCGCCTGCATCCTGATACTGTGCCGCAATTTCTGCAGGGTTAAAATTCTCGCGAATAATGCCCTTAGATGGTGACGCTTTCTTAATTTCAGCAATGACACCCGGACGTTTCGACATTAAAGACTGGGCAAAACCACGTACAGGTGATGCACCCTGAGCCAGCTCCTCGAGATCTTTATAGCTTTTCTGCTTTAAACGTAGGGCAAATTCTTCTTTTTTACGGTCAACAATCTTGCCTAAAATTGTATTTGCGATATCTACCATGATCAAAATCCCTGACCGAATTAAGCTTCGTAATGTTTAATGGTTTTGGTAAATTCAGACAGCACACTCATTTTTTCAAGTGCCTGACCGCCGTAAATAATGTCATGTGCCAGCGCAACACCTTGCTTATAGCTGCTGGTTAAACCGGAGACATAAATACCTGCGCCGGCATTCAGCGCGATCATGTTCGCTGCTTTATCACCGATGTCTGATTTTTTCTTGCCGAGCGCATCTTTGATCAAAGCCAGACTTTGCGCAGAATCTTCCACAATCAGTCCGGTCAGAGTTTGCGACTCAATATCGACCGATTCAGGAATAATGTCCCATTCGGTGACTTCGCCATTTTTCAGTTCAGCAACATGAGTTGAAGAGGCTATACTGATTTCATCCAGACCATCACGTGAATGTACTACCATCACATGTTCAGCACCGAGCTGTTTCATAACTTCGGCAATTGGACGGCAGAGTTCATTGGAAAATACGCCAATGACCAGACGTTGTACGCCAGCCGGATTGGTTAAAGGACCGAGCAGGTTGAAAATACTGCGAATCCCCAATTCTTTACGTGGGCCGATTGCATATTTCATGGCTTGATGATGATTCGGTGCAAACAGGAAGCCGACACCGACATCACGGATACAGCGTTCAGTCTGCTGCATATTCAGGTCCAGATTAATCCCGGCCTGTTCCAGCAAATCTGACGAACCTGATTTGGTCGAAACGCCGCGGTTACCATGTTTGGCTATAGTTGCACCGGCTGCTGCGATCACGAATGCAGAGGCAGTAGAAACGTTAAACAGGTTTTGACCGTCACCGCCTGTGCCGACGATATCGACCAGATAAGGAATGTCACTGACATCAATTTTAGTGGCAAGTTCACGCATGACACGTGCAGCTGCGGTAATCTCATCAATGCTTTCGCCTTTAAGACGTAGGCCCATCAGCAGGGCACCAATCTGGGCATCGGTCGCTTCACCTGACATGATGGCACGCATCACGTCTTGCATTTGATCCTGAGTCAGGTGAATGTTTTTAGTAATATTGCTTAAAGCTTGTTGAATATTCATAAGGTGTTCTTAGGCATAAATTTCGAGAAAGTTTTTAAAGATTTGATGACCATGCTGGCTCAGAATCGATTCGGGATGGAACTGCACGCCTTCGACCGGCAATGTCTTATGTTTCACACCCATAATTTCTTCCATAGAGCCGTCAGCTTCATTGGTCCAGCAGGTCACTTCCAGACATTCGGGCAAGGTGGCTTGATCAATCACCAGTGAATGATAGCGCGTTGCAGGAAATGGAGAAGGAAGATTGCTGAAAATCCCGGTATCACTGTGGTACATATCAGACAGACGGCCATGCATGACACGTTTGGCACGCACGATATCACCGCCAAATGCCTGACCAATACTTTGATGACCAAGACAAACGCCCAGTAAAGGAATTTTGCCAGCAAAATGCTGAATGGTAGGAATAGAAATTCCTGCCTCACTTGGCGAGCACGGGCCGGGGCCAATCACTAAATACTTAGGTTGCCATCGCTCTATATCTTCCAATGTCACGGCATCATTACGGACTACTTTTACTTCTTGATTCAGTTCGCCAAAATATTGGACGATGTTATAAGTAAAGGAGTCATAGTTGTCGATCATTAAAAGCATGAGCTTAACCTATTGAAATTAATGCACTTAACTGTGCTAATGTTGTCCAGATCGTACTTTATTTATACGTGTTGCAAGCACTTGCCTGACACAACTAAATCATTGATTTCATTGTGTGAAAATAAAGCACGCTTCATCATAGCAAAAAATAGCCCCATTCGGCGCAACAATTTCGCTCAATTTATTGGCTTTAAAAACCTGTAGAAAATTAAATAAAATTTTATAATGATTTAAAGTAATAGGCTTACTCATAGAAAGATTTAAAAGGCTATTTTTTAGAGTAAAACTTAAAAATGAAAAAATTAAGGTCAAAGAGAGGTAAAATGCTTGATGAAAAAAACATCACTTGAATAATTAAGCTTTATATAAACTTTTCTATTGAAAGTAGATTTAAAGAAAATGCCTCATAATAGGCATACAATCCCAAATGAATCGCAAAATTTTCTTTACTGATATCTACTAAAAAACGCTCAATTTTTAGCTAAAAACAAGTAAAAACTTAACAAAAGTAAGAAAAAGCAGCATATTTGCTATAAAAAGCTATGTTTCTCATACATTTCTATAGACGCATGCACTATTTAGGTGCGCTAAAAAATAAAGCTGAAATAAAATAAATGAAGAATGCTTGAATATAGTGCATTTAGTTTTGCAGCTAGTATAATAGCCGCAAAGTATTTTTGTCACTTCATGATTTCTTATAAAGATTTCAAGATTTTATCTATACTTTTAAAAGTTGGTACGGTAATTGCTTAATAACTATCAACTGCTAACACGCACTTCACGGGTGCAACAAAAACATCGGAGCAAAATGAGCATGGCGAACAAGGTCCTTCAACTCATACAAGAAAGTGGCGCAAAATGGGTCGATTTTCGCTTTACTGATACCAAGGGTAAAGAGCAACACGTCACTTACCCAGCAGACAGTATTGATGAAGATACATTTGAAGACGGCAAAATGTTTGACGGTTCTTCAATTGCAGGTTGGAAAGGCATCGAAGCATCGGACATGATTTTACGTCCGGATGCGGCAACAGGTTTTATCGACCCGTTCTTTGCAGAGCCAACAGTTGTTGTAACTTGTGACGTAATCGAGCCATCAACTGGTCAAGGTTATGATCGTGACCCACGTTCGATTGCGCGCCGTGCAGAAGAATATTTGAAATCTACCGGTATCGGTGACACTGCATTTTTTGGCCCAGAACCAGAATTCTTCGTATTTGACGAAGTAAAATGGGAAATCGACATGTCTGGCGCGCGCCATACATTGATCGCTGAAGAAGCTGCCTGGTCTACCAACAAAGACTACGAAGGCGGTAACTCTGGTCACCGTCCACGCGTAAAAGGCGGTTACTTCCCAGTTCCTCCTGTAGATTCTTCACATGACATGCGTGCAGACATGTGTGCGCGTATCGAAGACATCATGGGTCCAGGTCGTGTAGAAGTACATCACCACGAAGTTGCTTCTTGCCAGTTAGAAATTGGTGTGAGCTTCAACACTATGGTGCGTAAAGCAGACGAAGTTCAACAGTTCAAATATGCGGTTTGGAACGTTGCGCATCAATATGCAAAAACAGCAACCTTTATGCCTAAACCAATGGTTGGCGATAATGGTTCTGGTATGCACGTGCATATGTCGATCTCTAAAGACGGCAAAAACCTGTTTGCAGGTGATGAATATGCAGGCCTTTCAGAAATGGCGTTGTACTTCATCGGTGGTGTAATTAAACATGCTCGTTCTTTAAATGCGATTACTAACCCTTCTACAAACTCGTACAAGCGTTTGGTTCCACATTTCGAAGCACCGATTATGCTTGCTTACTCAGCGCGTAACCGTTCTGCATCTATCCGTATTCCTTACGTGTCTAGCCCGAAAGGCAAGCGTATTGAAGCACGTTTCCCAGATCCAATGATGAACCCGTACCTAGGTTTCGCGGCATTGTTGATGGCTGGTCTTGACGGTATCCAAAACAAGATCCACCCGGGTGAAGCTGCTGACAAGAACTTGTACGATCTTCCACCGGAAGAAGAAGCGAAAATCCCTACAGTGGCGCATAGCCTGGATATGGCGCTTGAAGCACTTCAAGCGGATCATGATTACCTGTTAAAAGGTGGCGTGTTCACGAAAGAAATGCTTGATGCCTACATCGAGCTTAAAACTGAAGAAGTTCGTCGTCTGAACACGACTACTCACCCAGTTGAATTTGATATGTACTACAGCTTGTAATTCATCACGAATTAAAGCGAAGAAAACCCGCGCATGTCGCGGGTTTTTTTGTATCATCTATTTATAATTTTAAATGATTGATGGGCTTAAATGGCACAACGTAAAAAGCACACCAGCTTTTATCCATGGATCGATCCAAAAGATCATGACAAAGGTTTTAAACTGAACTTCTCTGAAGTGACTTATCTTGAGGTGGGGCGGACTCCTGAGGGTTATAAGCAGGCTCAATTTGTGGCGCTGAAAAATCCTGAAATGGCGCTGGATTATGCTTATCCAGAATCATTTTATTTGAGTACTGAAGGTTTTATTTTAATTAAAACCCCACAAGGCAAATATGAAATCATTGCAAAAACAGATAACTGTTAACAATGAATAGTCGTTCTAGAAATCAAAATCAGCGTATGCCGCTGTCAACTCTGCCTGCTGAGTTAAAACCGTGGCTGTATGCCTCAGGCTCGCTTACGCAGCAACTGACCGATATGGCGCAGGGACAATTCCATGTCGAGCTAATTCAAGAGCATTTTCAGCGTTTAAGCTTTGCCAATGCCAAGTGGATGCAGATGTCACCTCAGCATACTTCCTGGGTACGTGAAAGTTATCTCTACGGTTCGGAACAATCTCCTTGGGTGAAAGCCAAAAGCATCTTTCCGATTTTAAGCCTGCAAAAAAAAGCCCGAATTTTTCAGCATATTGGCACCAAACCGATCGGCTGGTTTTTGTTTCAGCGCACCAATCCAGTGTGCCAGCGTCGGGTGGTACTTTTAGATGAGGGCTGGACCCGTCAGAGCTGCTATACTTGGCACGGCTGTAAATTTATCGTACAAGAAACATTTTTACCGGCATTTGAACACTTTATACAAAATTCACGGGCTTGATTTTTATGGCAACCGCACAAGCAATCACCTGGCGTGAGCGTCTTAGCGCCTATTGTTATCTTTGTCGTTTTGATAAACCGATTGGCACTGAACTGGTCTTTTGGCCCACCATGTGGGCGCTGTGGATTGCCGCTCAGGGGATGCCACGCATTGAAATTTTGATTCCCATGATTTTGGGTGTGATTTTTATGCGGGCAGCAGGTTGTGCCATTAATGATTTTGCTGACCGTAAAGTCGATGCACATGTGGAGCGTACCAAAAACCGTCCGCTAGCGACCGGGATTATCAGTGCCAAAGAAGCCGTGATGGTATTTCTAGTTTTGGTGGCTGCCAGTGCCTGCTTGTTATTTTTCCTGCCGATCGAAACTTTTTACTGGTCATTTGGGGCTTTATTTTTAGCGTTTATTTATCCTTTTATGAAGCGCTATACCCATTTGCCTCAAGTCTTTCTGGGGGCGGCATTTTCCTGGTCGATCCCGATGGCCTATACCGCAGTTGGGCAAACGCCGGATTTAACCTGCTGGCTTTTATATTTCGGTAATCTGACCTGGACCGTAGCCTATGATACTCAATATGCAATTGCAGATCGTGAATACGATTTAAAGATTGGAGTAAAATCAACCGCGATCTTATTTGGTCGACATGATATTCAGATCATTAGCGCTTTGCAGGCCAGCAGTATTATTTTGATTGCTGCAGCACTTTGGCTAGAAAATTTATTGTTTCCATTTGGCCTGGCTGCATTAATTGTTGTCGTTCTTGATTTTATTTACCAATGGTTAAAAACACGGGATAAAGATCCACAGCTTTGTTTCTGGGCATTCCGTCATAACCGCTGGATTGGATTGATAATCTTTGCTGGAATTTTTCTGGCTCTTTGGTACTAACCGTCTATCGGCTAATAACAAAAGCGTCCTATAAGGATGCTTTTTTTATGCTTAATTTTGAGTGATCTCGATAAAAAGAGATAGGGAATAACAATAAAAGGATAGAATTATGCAGAATGGTTATAAGAAATTAATGTTGGGCGTACTGTGTTCTTCAGTACTGTTTTTATCTGCGTGTGGCGATGATGATAACGATAATTTTGTAGGATTTAATCCTGTTCGAACTTATACAGTTGATGAGCAGGTTAAAGAGGTTGTTGGGCGTCATGATATCTTTACTTATCGAATGGAAGGTGTACAGAATCGAGAGATTCGTGCAACTACACTGGTATTTACCCCCAAAGGTACTCCACCTACAGGTGGTTGGCCGATTGTGGTTTGGGCTCATGGTACTACAGGTGGAGCAGATAAGTGTGCACCTTCACGCCTTGCCCTGGATGGGCCTGAAAAGGCGTTGGTTATTGGGCTGGTACAACGAGGTTATGCGGTGATTGCCCCAGATTATGAGGGTCTGGGTAATGATAATGAGCCACATCCTTATCTGCATCTGGAAAGTGCTGCCAATTCAATATTATCAGCGATTAGTGAAGCTCAAAAACAGTATGGTGGACTACTGGCCAAAGATTGGGGGGTGATTGGGTGGTCACAGGGCGGACATGCAGCTTTAGCAGCTGCAGAGTTTTATAAGGCTTTACCAAATAATACTTATCGTGGTGCAGTTGCGATTGCCCCAGCTTCTTATCTTAATGATACCTTGGAAGAAGGGCTTTTATTTGCTCAAGGTCTGGCTGCTGATGGTAATGTAGCTCAAGCAGTTCCAATTGCGGCGACTTTGTATACGTATGCCGCCATTGTCAGTTCAGGAATTAAGGCGGAAAAAACCAACTTTAATTACAATCAGGCCTTTGTTAATGCCAAGGTAGATCTGGCTAGACAGGCTGAAAGTTTATGTTCGCCTGAGCTTGCACAGCGTTTTGGTGCAGATATTCAAACGACATTACAAAGTGGTGTGAATTTCTCGCAATATCAGGCATTACGGGAAAACTTCCTGAGCGACCCTGATATTATGGATTATCTAATGGATAATCAGCCTGCACAAACCCGACTAGACCGTCCAGTTTATATTTTTCAAGGTACAGCAGATACCACAGTACCTTATACCATTACCCAGATCTTATATGACGATATGTTTGCGGATGGAACTGATGTTAAGTTAATTCCGGTACTGAATGCCACGCACGCTACAGTGGTCACTGAAAATATTCCCGCACTGCTCAATACGGTAGAAGCCGTTATGAATACGCCAGTGTCATAATTAAATAAGAGTGATAAATCCATGTTGGTTTGAGGTCGGCGTGGATTTAAATACTGTTCGGCCTTGAGCTATGACTTTATTTTGTTATATTGGGCAGTGTAATTAAATGACAAAATTAAAGCAGGTTTGTTATGTCCGAGCAGCCACAGCCCCGCAGTGTCAAAAAACTTTTGATCTTCGGTACGCTTGCACTTTGTATTCCGGTATTTTTAATTAGTATGGCATTTCTTGCAGTGAATAGTGATGCTAAAAATCAGGAAAAATACAAGCAGCAGCAAGCAGAGATGATTGCACGTATTGAAGCACGAGAAGCTGCGGAAAAGCTCAAAGCAGAGCAGGATGTTAAGGCAGATTCAACTCAAGCTGCGTCTGAAAGTAGTGCAACAGCACCTTAATCTATCTAGAATCCCTTTGCACTTGTCTAATGCTGCGAATATTGGTGTAGTAGATAGTTGCATCGTTTGTCGAAAACTATCTCACTCGATTGTAGGTATTCGATATTTCTTGATGAAGTAATTTGCGCTTTTCAACAGAAAAATATAGCCACCAATCATACGATCGGTGGCTATATTTAAATCCTCTTAAAGCAATTCTTTGCGTAATTGCTCAGGAGATTTAATTGAAAGCAGGGCAGGTGCTACATCTAGGGCTGTTTTAGCACCATATTGCTGGGTTTGATTCAGACGGTAGCAGGCACGGGCATAAGCCACTAGAACACTTGCAGTAAACTCCGGGTTGCTATTCAGCTTTAAAGAAAACTCAATCACCTGTTTTTGTGCATCACTGGTATTACCACTACGAATGACAAAACCGCCATGTGGCATATCCTGGTGATCTTTCAGTAAAGTTTCCTCACTGATAAAATTCACGGTCGTATTATAATCCGCAAAATAATCAGGCATGCTGATAATGGTTTGTTCAACTGTTGCTGCATCAGCTCCTTGTTCCAAGACCACATAACAGTCACGATGATGTTTATCTTTGGTGCTTAACTCAGGTCGTGCGCCACTGCGGACTTGTTCAATCGCGTCAGGAGATGGAATGGTGTATTGAACACCAGCTTTCACCCCTCGTACACGGCGGATCGCATCTGAATGGCCTTGGCTTAAGCCTTTACCCCAAAAGGTATAAGTTTCGCCATCTGGTAATAGCGCTTCACCAAATAAACGGTTAATCGAGAACATGCCAGGATCCCAGCCAATAGAAATCATGGCTGTTTTTTTGTTAGCAAGGGCAGGTGCATCGACTGCAGCATAGTATTCCGGAATACGTGCATGCGTATCAAAACTATCTACAGTATTGAATTTACTTGCAAAGATTGGCGCCTGTTGTGGCAAGTCATCTTTAGAGCCGCCACAAAGAATCAGCACATCAATTTTATCGCTAAAATCATTTAATAGTGCATCCATGCTATACACTTGAGTTTCTGCAAAGCAAGGAGAGACGCTGCTTGGTGAGCGGCGAGTAAAAATACCGACAAGTTGCATATCAGAATTTTTTTGGATAGCAGTTTCAACACCACGGCCAAGATTACCGTAACCCGCGATACCAATACGAATAGAATTTTGCATAAATAAACGATCACTGAATAAAAAAACAACGCCAAAAATAAGTAAGGTGATGATGGCCAGAAATAAAACAGGCCAATCAGGTCATCTGACTTATATTTTGTTTTCGAAAGGATTATAGAGCGATAACTTAAACTTTATCACCCTAATCCTACAGAAAGGCAGGTTTAACTGAGAATGCTTGTGATGAGACGCTAAATTGGACGAGGGTTGGCTAATTTTGAAGCACTAAAAGCTGCCGAGAAATTAAAAGCGGAGCAGGAGGCTTTGATCAATCCAACTTAAGCTACACCGGAAAGTACCGCAATTGCAGCTTAACTTATCTTAAATCCCTTTGCAGTTGTCTGATAGTTGGAATCTGGGTGTATCGAATCACGGTATAGCCTGCTGCAATCAGCATCGCATCACGTTCAGCATCTTCCTGCTCTTTGCCAATATGACTGGGATCATCGAGTTCGACAATTGCTACTACATTATATTCACGATCAAGTACGACGAAGTCTGTGACTTTACGATTAAATTGATTGCGCATTTTCATCTGATCGTGCGTGATCAAAGCGCTAAACGCGACTTGTGCCAGAATGTGATGATGGGGAAAGGCATCTTTCAGACGTGTAAACATCCTGCTTTCAAAAGCAGTAATGACGCGCTTCGGATAGAATTTCTTTTGACGGGTGAAGAGATGCGGGAAGAGAAGGCAAACTAATGCAAAAGTTGCCAGGCAGCCAATCACAAAAAATATAAACTGACTCAAATTAAACACAGATCACAAAAGGTAAGAATAAAAAAACCCACTTTGCAATGAGTGGGTTTCTTCAGAATCTTGGCTCTCCCACCTGGGCTCGAACCAGGGACCTGCGGATTAACAGTCCGTCGCTCTACCGACTGAGCTATGGGAGAATAGATTGGCTCTCCAACCTGGGCTCGAACCAGGGACCTGCGGATTAACAGTCCGTCGCTCTACCGACTGAGCTATTGGAGAATCTGACAGCGATTATAGAGAGATTTAAAAAGGGGTCAAGGCACTTTTAGAAAAAAGCTGCAGAAATTGAATCAAGTGTTTTAAAAATAGTCGAAAAGGTTTGTAGTTCAAACTGTTATGTTTATGTAAACCGGTTCTAATAACAAAATCGCGATCAGCCTTAATTTTATAAGTGATCTGGAGCATAAGAAATGAGCGGTTGATCGCGCATATAAATCAATATGATCTCAATTTAAAAAAATACAGGTATAAAAAACCCACTTCGCAATGAGTGGGTTTTTTAGAATCTTGGCTCTTCCACCTGGGCTCGAACCAGGGACCTGCGGATTAACAGTCCGTCGCTCTACCGACTGAGCTATGGAAGAATAGATGGCTCTCCAACCTGGGCTCGAACCAGGGACCTGCGGATTAACAGTCCGTCGCTCTACCGACTGAGCTATTGGAGAATCTGATCGGCATTTTAGGGATGAATAACCAGGTCGTCAATCAATTAATGTAAAGAAATGAATTGTTTGCTTTATTAATATTCATTTAATGCCTAAAAATAAAAAAATCACCCAAAATGGGTGATTTTTTTAGCAAAGAAATAAAAAATTATTTCTCAACACCTGCAGGCTGACCTGCATATTTCGCATTTGCATAATCCCAGTTTACTAGGCTTTCTAGGAAAGTAGAGATGTACTTAGGACGAGCATTACGGAAATCGATGTAGTAAGCATGTTCCCAAACGTCAATCGTCAACACTGCAATTTTACCGTGTGCCATTGGCGTATCAGCATTTGAAGTTTTCATGATTGAAAGCTGGCCGTTTACTTCGTCAGCCACTAACCAAGCCCAACCTGAACCGAATTGAGTGGTTGCAGCAGCAGCAAATTCTTCAGCAAATTTTTCATAAGAACCGAAAGCTTCGTCAATTTTTGCAGCCAAAGTACCAGTTGCTTTACCGCCACCGTTTTTAGCCATACAGTTCCAGTAGAACGTGTGGTTCCAAACTTGAGCCGCGTTATTGAAAACACCTGCTTTAGAAGCATCACCAGCAGTTGCTGTAATAATTTCTTCTAGAGTTTTGCCTTCAAGCTCAGTACCAGCGATCAGGTTATTCAGGTTAACCACATACGTATTGTGGTGTTTGTCGTGATGGTATTCTAAAGTTTCTTTGCTGATGTGTGGAGCAAGATCTTCGTAGCCGTAAGGTAATGCTGGTAAAGTAATGGTTGTCATGTTTTCAATTCCTTGCATTTTGCTGGGTTTTAACAATAAGTGGCTTTATTGTAATAGATAATCGGGCAGAAATGGGCATCGTGTATAAATAACAATACAGAATAAAGCCTGAAAATATATGAATAAAGCCACTGATCATAACCGTCAGTCGAATTAAATCGGATTGTTTAATTCGAAATAATCATACTCAATATTAAACTGTTCTGAAATAGCCTTGGCCAGGCGTTGCACACCGTATTTTTCAGTCGCATGATGGCCACAGGCATAATAATGGACATTCAGTTCCTGAGCTTCATAAAAGGTGCGTTCGCTCACTTCACCTGAAATATAGGCATCACAATCTTGTAGTGCCGCTTTTTGAATATAATCCTGCGCACCACCGGTACAGAAACCGACTTTATGGATTTGAGTTTTTTCAGCAGGAAGATAAATCGCATCAAAGCCCAGCTTTTCTGAAACATAATTTTTAAAATCTTCCGGACTCATTGGCTGTTTTAAATAGCCAATATTGCCAATTGGACGTTTCTCACTCGGATCAAGCTGTTCGATATTTTCGAGTTCTAATAAATCCGCAATGGCGGCATTATTTCCCAGTGTTGGATGACTGTCTAAAGGCAGATGATAGCCAACCAGTGAGATATCATGTTGAATCAGGGTTTTAATGCGCTTACCACGCATTCCCGTAATCGGATAGGCTTCTCCTTTCCAGAAATAGCCATGATGAACCAGCAATAGATCAGCGCCTTGCTCAATTGCAGCTTCAATTGCACTCTGGGAGGCGGTCACGGCACAGAGGATTTTATTCACTTCGGATTTGCCTTCAATCTGCAAGCCATTCGGTGCATAGTCCTTAAATTCACGTGATGCCAAAGTCTGGTCACACCATTGAATAATATCGTTCAAATTCGCCATAAAATTCCTGTAAGTTTAAAAACTTGCCCATATTTATCTATAGGTCTAATTGTAACTAAAGCTGCACAAATCTCTGTGGAATTTTTTGTGTTTAGTTATGTATTTAGCATTACAATAGGACACAAATTACTTAGTCATCAACGAATTAAAATATTTTAGAGGATAGCAACGTGCGCCGCACCTTTACATGGTTACCCTGGGTGTTACTGATTTTAGTCATTATCGGTTTTTTGGGGTGGCAACAACTACAAAAACCAAAGGCACCAGTTGCGCCAGATGGCGTCAAAATGCCTGCTGAAAAAGTAGAGCCGTTGATTGATACGTCGCGCTCAGGAGGCGTGGTCTCCTACAGTGCTGCTGTAAAAGTGGCAGCCCCGGCTGTCGTGAATATTTTTACTACCCAAAAAGTCAAGCAACAGGCGCATCCTTTACTGACCGATCCGGTATTTCGTGAATTCTTTGGCGATCAGTTGCCTGACCAGTATGGACAAAGCCCGAATGAAAACAGTTTAGGTTCAGGTGTAATTGTACGTCCAGACGGTTATATCCTGACCAATAACCACGTGATTGCACAGGCCGATCAGATTGTGGTGGCTTTGCAGGATGGCCGTCGTGCCGAAGCTAAGGTGGTCGGAACTGATCCGGATACCGATCTGGCCGTGATCAAGATTGAACTGACGCAATTGCCAGTTTTGCCATTTAAACTCAGTGGTAATGAAGTCGGTGATGTGGTTCTGGCCATTGGTAATCCTTTTGGTGTTGGGCAAACCGTGACGCAGGGGATTATCTCGGCAACGGGCCGTTCAGACTTGGGCATTAATACCTATGAAGACTTTGTGCAGACCGATGCTGCGATTAATCCAGGTAACTCGGGCGGTGCACTGATTGATGTCGCCGGTAATTTAATTGGCGTCAATACCGCAATTTTCTCGCAGTCTGGTGGTTCGCTGGGGATTGGTTTTGCCATTCCGGCCAAAATTTGTCAGCAGGTGATGAATGCCATTTTGAAAGATGGCCGTGTGGTTCGTGGCTGGTTAGGTATCAGCTTATTACCTGCAGAGCGTGATGATGTCCTGCAACCCAAAGAAAAAGGTGTGACGGTCGCAGAAGTGCTACCGGATGGACCTGCTGCCAAGGCTGGAATCCAGCGTGGCGATAAGATTATGAAAGTAAATGAGGAAGAGATTAGTTCTGCCTCACATCTGATTAATTTTGTGGCCTTGCAAAAGCCAAACAGTACCATTCAGATTGAAATTGAGCGGGCAGGGAAAACCATGACCCTAGAAGTTGTAGTGACTGAACGTAAAGCGCAAGACAGTGCTTCACAATATATCCCTCTACCAGGCCAATAAGTTTGATCAAAAAATCCCTCATCATGAGGGATTTTTTTATGCTTTCTTTCAGCATGCTCTGATACAAAAGTGAAATATTAAGCGCTTTATAAATCATTTAGCTTAATGAAATAACATGAAAAGAGAAAATAAAAATGACTTTTATGACGGCAGATCAGGCCAAAATTTTATCCAATGTTGTCAATCTGGATATTGAAATGTACAAGCCACGTCTGGCGCAACTGATTGAAGATAATGCCCGGCAAGGCAATACAGCGGTACTGACAGTTTTTCCTAAACATCTGCCTTTGGAAGATATCCGTGCCTTATCTGCTGAGTTAACAGATCTGGGCTATAACGTACGCTTTGAAGTGCAGGAATTTTATTATAGCTTTAATGTCTACTGGCTCTAATTTTAAAAATTGTTCAAAAATAATCTTATTCAGGCATATATTTTGCTGCATTCATCTCATATTTAAACTATGAGAAGTCTATGTCTTTATCTATTCATCCCACAGCACGGGCCGATGCGTCTTATGTAGTGCTTTCTTCTGGGCTAGGCGGACATGCCAGTTTCTGGAATCCACAAATTGAGACTTTGCAGCAATATTTTCATGTGGTGACTTATGATCAGGAAGGTTGTCATTCGGATTCTGAACTGTTGCCAACTCCTTATTCTATAGACCATATGGCCCGACAGATTCTGGATTTATTGATTAGCCATAATATTCGCGAGTTTCATTTTATTGGACATGCGTTGGGTGGGCATATTGGCATGCAGCTCGCGACTTATCAGACTGATAAAGCGTTTAAGTTACTTAGCCTGACCATGTTGAATGCCTGGGGAGAACTGGATGTGCATACCCAAAAATGCTTTCAGGCACGCACATCATTATTATTGAATAGCGGAACCGAGGCCTATGTGCGGGCACAAGCCTTATTTCTGTACCCCCCGCAATGGATCTCTACACATATTGAACAGTTAACCGAAGCAGAAAATAAGCAGCTACTGGACTTTCCACCGATTCAAAATGTCTTGGTACGTATACAGGCAGTGCAGACTTTCAAGCTCGAAGCAAAGTATCAGCAGGCACTCAAAGGTATTCCTGTGCATCTGATTGCCAATCAGGATGATTTTCTGGTGCCTTATCAACGCTCGCAACAACTTCAGCAATTATTGTCGCAGAGTCAGCTTAGCCTGTTTGCAACAGGAGCACATGCTTCTACGGTGACTGAAACCGCCCAGATCAACCAAAGCATGCTGCAATTTTTAAAATCAGCCTGATATTTTCAGCAAATCACTTTGTTTGCTCAAGCCAGAACTTATTTCTGGCTTTTTATTTTTTCTAATGAATCATTTTTATGGTTTTTACTCAAAATTTGATTCTTCCTAAAAGCGATGATGATCGATTTTAATGCACCTGAATGAAACACGATGAGCAAAATTGATTCAGGGGTGAAAATTATTATTTTACTAAAAATTCAAAAATATAAATATTAAGTATTTGAAAATAAATAACTAAAATTAATTGGCACGCGGTTTGCAATATTTTAAACATAAATAAAAAACCTGAATTGGCAACAGGATTTTGAATATTGGTTAAAAATAATGAGGTGTGAAAATGAAAATAGGTGTCTTCTGTCCAATTGGAAACAACGGCTGGTTACTCTCTGAAAATGCACCACAGTACATGCCAACTTTTGAGTTAAACAAAAAAATCGTGCAGCGTGCTGAACACTATGGTTTCGATTTCGCACTTTCCATGATCAAGCTGCG
The DNA here is from genome assembly GCF_053543775.1 of Acinetobacter endophylla. Taxonomy (NCBI): domain Bacteria; kingdom Pseudomonadati; phylum Pseudomonadota; class Gammaproteobacteria; order Moraxellales; family Moraxellaceae; genus Acinetobacter; species Acinetobacter endophylla. The sequence continues at coordinate 31,030 of NZ_JBLVOM010000242.1, forward strand.
TGGCTTTGGTGGCAAGACCGAATTCTGGGAACATAACCTGGAAACTTTTACCCTGATGGCGGGTCTCGCAGCCGTGACCAGCAAAATTCAAATTTATGCAACTGCAGCCACTTTGGTGATGCCACCGGCAATTGTAGCGCGCATGGCATCTACCATTGATTCTATTTCCAATGGCCGTTTTGGGCTAAATGTGGTGACTGGCTGGCAACCACCTGAATATACTCAGATGGGTATGTGGCCAGGCAATGACTATTTTGGCAAGCGCTATGAATATCTGTCTGAATATGTACAGATTCTGCGTGAGCTTTGGGCAACCGGAAAATCCGACTTTAAAGGCGAACATTTTCAAATGGAAGATTGCCGGGTCAGCCCTCGACCGCAAGCCGATATGAAAATTATCTGTGCTGGTCAGTCGGATGCCGGTCTGGAGTTTTCTGCACAATATGCTGACTACAACTTCGTATTTGGTAAAGGACTGAATACCCCAACAGCCTATGCGGAAATCAATGACCGCTTAAAAGAAAAAACCGATGTCACCGGCCGTGAAGTACAAACTTATGTCCTATTTATGCTGATTGCGGCAGAAACTGACGAAGAAGCTCAAGTGAAATGGCAGCATTATAACGATGGTGCCGACATGGAAGCGATTAACTGGTTGATGAATCAGGGCGGGAAAGACACGACTTCCGGTGCAGATACCAATATCCGTCAAATGGCGTCTAGTGTATCTCCAGTGAATATCAATATGGGAACCTTGGTAGGTTCTTATGAAAATGTGGCACGAATGTTGGATGAAATTGGCGAAATCAAGGGCACTGAAGGTGTACTCCTGACTTTTGATGATTTCGTTCAGGGCGTAGAAGATTTCGGTCAGAAAATCCAGCCATTAATGAAATGCCGTGACCATATTGTGATTGAGGGCGAAGCACCTGTTCTGGAGAAAAGCGCATGAGTGAATCAGTGGTAACTGCCGATTTTACAGAAAAACTGGGTACCGGAAAAACGCTTAAAGCTGAGCCTGAAGCGATTTGTCTGGCACCTGAACAGACCGCGCTGATTGTGATCGACATGCAGAATGCCTATACCTCACAGGGTGGCTATCTTGATCTGGCGGGTTTTGATGTCTCAAAGACCAAACCCGTAGTCGAAAACATTAAAAAGGCAGTCGATGCAGCGCATGCGGCCGGTATTCAGGTCATTTACTTCAAAAATGGCTGGGATGCAGAATATAAGGAAGCGGGTGGAGTGAATTCCCCAAATTTTCATAAATCTAATGCCCTGAAGACCATGCGCAAGCAGCCTGAATTGTACGGTAAGTTGCTGGCCAAAGGGGGCTGGGACTTTGAACTGATTGATGAGTTACAGCCACTGCCACAAGATTTGGTCATTGAAAAACCTCGCTATAGTGGTTTCTTTAATACCGCACTGGACAGCATGTTGCGTGTGCGTGGTATTCGCAATCTGGTGTTTGTGGGAATTGCCACCAATGTCTGCGTGGAATCAACCCTGCGTGATGGTTTCTTTCTGGAATATTTTGGCGTGGCGCTGGCGGATGCCTGCCATCAGGCAGGGCCAGTCGAAGCTCATGAAGCCAGTCTGTACAACATCAAGACTTTCTTTGGCTGGGTGTCCGATACCGCAAATTTTGTCGATACATTTCAGAAAGAAAGTGAATCACTTAAAGAAACCGAATTAGCTCGAAGTGCTTAAGAAATTAAAGATCAGGATTAAGGAAAAAACAGTATGCCTAAAGAAGTCATTATTCCAGCAGGAACTTCAAAACCGTTAGCTCCGTTTGTACCGGCAACCAAAGCAGACAATATTGTCTATGTATCAGGCACGCTGGCCTTTGATGAAAATAATAACGTGGTGCATGTCGGCGATGCAGCAGCACAGACCCGTCATATTCTGGAAACCATCACGCGTGTGATTGAAGAAGCCGGTGGCAGCATGGATGACGTCACTTTCAATCATGTATTTGTCAAAGACTGGGCAGATTATGCAGCAATTAATACCGTTTATGCAGAGTATTTTCCGGGAGATAAACCGGCACGATATTGCGTACAGACTGGCTTGGTAAAACCGGATGCACTGGTCGAAATCGCTTCGATTGCCCATGTATAAGTCGAACCACCTGATTCAATCTCATCTATATCGGCCCTAAGTCTGTCACTGAAAACTGACTTGGGGCGGGGAGAAAAGCATGAATGCCAAATTGTCTAAAATCATCACGGAAGTGGTTGCAGAGAATAATGCATCAAATAAGGTTTTAAAGACTGAAAATGCAGCTGAAGTGTTTACCCAGGTCGATCAGCAGACTTTCCGTCAAGGCATGTCCAATCTGGGCGCTGCGGTGAACGTGATTACCACGCATGGCACAGCGGGAAAGGCTGGATTTACAGCATCAGCGGTCTGTAGTGTGACAGATACACCACCAACCTTGCTGGTCTGTCTGAACCGTTCAGCTTCGGTTTATGAAACTTTCAAGAATAATCAGGTCCTGTGCGTGAATACCCTAGCTTCACATCAGCAGCATCTATCCAATCTGTTTGGTGGAAAAACACCCATGGCAGAGCGTTTCAGTCAGGGGAACTGGAAAACTTTGCTGACCCAGTCACCTGTACTTGAGGATGCCTTGATCAGTTTTGATTGTGAGGTGGTGCAGCAAGTATCTGTAGGCAGTCATGACGTGCTGTTCTGTGAAGTGAAGGCCATGTGCCAGCGTCAAGGCAATGCGCTGATGTACTTTAACCGTTCTTACTGTGAGCCACACAAAATGTGCTAAATCAATTCAGTCCTAATCAAGGAGGGGAAGCCCATGCAAGAAAAAGAAACGTGGTTTCCAAAATTTAAGCCTTACCAAGGCAATATCGATACAACCCCAGTCCAAACAGATGAATATCTGCCGGCTGGGAAAAGTATTATTCTCGGGTTACAGCATGTGTTTGCGATGTTTGGGGCAACCGTGCTGGCGCCGCTTTTAATGGGGTTTGATCCCAATCTCACGATTTTTATTACTGGGATTGGTACCATTTTATTTTTCCTGATCACTGGTGGCCGATTGCCAAGTTATCTGGGATCCAGTTTTGCCTTTATTGGCGCCGTGGTGGCAGTCACAGGCTACTCCGGAGCAGGGGCGAATCCCAATATCGGATTGGCACTCGGGGGAACCATCGCCTGCGGTATTGTTTATGCCTTGATTGGCCTGCTGGTCATGAAAACCGGTACCGCATGGATTGAAAAGCTGATGCCACCCGTGGTCACGGGCGTCATTGTGATGATCATCGGCCTGAATCTGGCACCTGTCGCGATCAAGAGTGTCTCAGCCAACCAGTTTGACTCTTGGATGGCGTTGGTCACCATTATTTGTATTAGTGTAATTGCTGTATTTACCAAGGGGATGGTGCGCCGTTTACTGCTGTTATTAGGCCTACTGTCTTCCTACCTGATTTATTTCCTTTTCACTAATGTAATGGGCTTCGGACCTGCGATTGATTTCACCAAAGTCAGTGAAGCAGCATGGTTTGGTTTGCCAAATTTCCAGAGTCCAGTCTTTGAAATGAATGCGATGCTGATGATTGCACCGGTGGCCATTATTCTGGTTGCAGAAAATCTGGGGCACTTTAAAGCGGTATCCGCGATGACAGGTAAAAACCTGTCGCCGTATATGGGACGCGGTTTCTTTGTAGATGGGGTTTGTACTTCATTATCCGCTTCTGTCGGTAGTACCGGGATGACCACTTATGCTGAAAATATCGGCGTGATGGCAGTGACGAAAGTGTATGCAACTACCGTGTTTATCTTTGCCGGCATTTTCGCCATTTTGCTGGGACTTTCACCTAAATTTGGCGCGGTGATCAGTACTATTCCAGTAGCTTTATTGGGCGGTGCATCGATTGTGGTCTTTGGTCTGATTACCGTGGCGGGTGCCAAAATCTGGGTAGACAACCATGTTGATTTTACCAAGAACAGTACGCTGATCATTGGTGCGGTGTGTTTGATTATGGGCACAGGTAACTATAGCTTGCAGATCGGTGGTTTTGATCTGGGAGGTATCGGTACTGCGACGTTGGCAGCGATTTTACTCAATCTGTTCCTGAATCGTGGTGAAGATAAAGAATTGCCTGAACCTGCATCGACCGCAACAGAAGTTGAGGTTAAGCCAGTCGCTTAATATGAGGAGTATTTTTTGAGTCACACAGTTGCATTTTTAGGACTTGGGGCAATGGGCTGGCATATGGCCTCCCATTTGCCAAAACTTGGACATCCGGTTTGGGTCTGGAACCGGACTGAACAGAAAGCGCTAGATCATGCTCAATCTTTCAGGATTCTGGCAGTGGGTATTGAACAGGCGGTTCAAGCGGACTTTATCTTTTCCTGTTTGCCGACCAGTCAGGATGTAGAGAAGCTAATTGCTGCACATCCACCCAAGCCAGGTGCAATCTGGATTGACTGTACCAGCGGTGTGCCAGAATCGGCCCAAAAACTGGCAAAACGATTGGAGCAGCAGGGAAGTTATTATCTGGATGCTCCGGTATCCGGTCAGACTGTTGGGGCAGAAAAAGGCACTTTAACCGTGATGGTGGGAGGAAATGAATCCGCCTTTGAGCAAGCCAAACCGGTCATTGCTGCTTTTGCTGGCTTGATTGAATATGTCGGGGAAAGTGGTTCCGGGTTTGCGGTGAAAGCTGTTAACAATACCTTGATGGCCACCCATTTATGGGCACTGGCTGAAGGCTTGACGGTATTGAAAGGACAGGGGGTTGATTTGGGTAGTGCGCTGAACTGTATTAATCATTCTAGTGGTAAAAGCAGTATGTCGGAAAATATCATGGCACAGCGGGTTTTAAGCCGTGAGTTTCATAAAACCTTTGCGTTGGATTTACTGCAAAAAGATATCGGTATTGCTATAGAGTTAGTGCAACAGCAACAACTGGATTTATCAGTGATGTCTTTAATTCAGCAGCAGTTTCAGCAGATTGCCAAGCCACAGGCCAGCCAGCTGGATTTCTCCGCTGCGGTGCAAGGGTTGGAACAACGTACGCAGATTGAATTAAGGGGATAAAGTCTTTCTTACAAATTGCTATTCATAGAAAAACCATTAATTTTGAATTAAATCCAGAAGGACGAATTTATTTATCAAAAATATGAAAATCCGGGAATTTAAAAATCCCCGGATTTTTATTTCAATTGTTTAAAATAGCCTAAGCTAATTTTAATATGACAAACTCAAACAATTTAAATAAATATCTTAATTTTGTTGATTCGCCTCATATTCCTGAATGACTTCAAGCGCGGCACGAAAGGCTTCCTGGGTTGCCGGTGCGCCGCAGTAAGGCAGACTATGCAGCAGCACTTCCTGAATTTCCTCAACCGTTGCACCGTTATTTAGGGCACCTCGCACATGGCCTTTTAGTTCAGTTGGGCTTTTTTGAGCCGTAAGGAAGGCAATGGTAATTAAGGAGCGGTATTTACGCGGTAAAACACCTTCACGTTGCCAGGTCGAACCCCAGGCATGTTCATTAATCCAGTCCTGTAATGGCTGGGTAAAAGGCACGGTATTTTCCTGAGCACGCTGCACAAAGCTTTCCCCCATTACTTCAGTACGGACTTTCAAGCCATTTTCATAATCTTGTTGTGACATGCTTTATCCTCAATTTTATTATTGCTTTAGCTTAACGCTTTTAAGCCAAAATACTATCGTGCAATAGTCGTAAAAAAAAGTGGCTGAAAAGCCACTTATGAAGCTTCCAAAGTGAGGTATTGAAACATGGCTCCACTCTGGAATTTATGACACCTTTGATCAAAAGTTTGATTTAAGGTGATACTGAGTGTGAAGGATCAGTTTGCACTGAAGTATCGGTACCTGTAGCATCTTCCTTGATGAGATACGGATTCTCAAGCTCTAATACCTCATTCAAATGCAGATCGAATACATCGGTCAACATGCTGTCATAGCGGCGCGCATTATAGTGCAGCAGTTTTTCTGCTTCCTGATCATTAATAAAGCCTTGTAGCTGTGCATCGGCTACATGCTCAGCAAAACTGAGTCCTTTAAATTGTCCTTTATTTTCAGCTTTTTTAAAGCGATCCCAGAGTTTTTCAATCTCGAGTAGCAGATTGAAAGTAGATTCCATACGGCCAGTGACATCATTTTCATTAATATTATAGTAGACATGTTTTTTGAGTGACTGCCGGAAAGCATTGTTTTCCATCATGCTGTTTGCTACCTGTTGTTTCAGCTGGTCTGATGGTTTCTGTACCGGACGGCCAAATGGGAAACATAGCAGTTTGACCATGCCTGCTGCTGCACCTGATGGAAAGTTGGCAAACAGGTCAAAAAAAGCTTCTTGCGCTGTATACAGAGACTTTTCTACCGCAAGCTGTGCATGTAAACGCTCATCTTCAGTCTTTTTGCTATGCTCAAAATATTTCAGAATTGAGGAAGCAATAAACAGATGTGCATGAATATCGGCCAGACGACCCGAAAGCATTTCCTTACGTTTGATATCCCCTGCGAGTAAACCTAGGCACATATCCGCAGTTAAAGCAAAGTTGGCACTCAGCCGATTAATGATCTTATAATAAGGCTGGGTGAAATCAACCGCACTTTGCGGCGCAGCACTTGAGCCACCTGTAAAGGCATAGGCAAAGGAGCGAGCAGTCCGGTTAAAGGTGTAACCCAAATGCTTAAACAGCAAGTTATCAAAAGGATTTAGAGCCGCTGCCGAGTCTTCTGCCTGTAAGAGCTGTAATTCTTCATATAGATAAGGATGGCAGCGCATTGAACCCTGTCCAAAAATCATCAAGGAACGACTGAGAATATTGGCGCCTTCGACGGTAATGGAGACTGGAATTGCCTGATAGTAAGGTGCCAGAAAGTTACGCGGCCCCATCTGAATGGCACGACCACCGACCACATCCATGCCGTGATTGACCACTTTACGCATGCCTTCAGTTGCATAGTATTTGGCAATCGCCGTCATTACGGCAGGCTTGCCACCCTGATTCAGACCACAGGTGACCAGATAACGGAAGGCTTCCAGCATATAGGTGTCACTGGCGATTTCACTATTGGCTTCCTGAACACCCTCAAACTTACCAACTGAAATCTTGAATTGCTGACGAATACGAGAGAAAGCACCCACATTTAAATAAGTCATTTCTGAAGTAGAAGTAGACAGCGCTGGTAGGGAAATGCCACGACCGACTGCCAAACATTCCATCAGCATACGCCAGCCTTTGCCGGCATTTTTGACGCCACCAATAATCCAGTCCAGAGGAATAAACACATCTTTACCTTCAACCGTACCATTCATGAATGGTGGTCCGGGGTTATGCCGTGGTCCCACTATTACGCCTTCATGACTGGCAGGGAGCAGGGCACAGGTAATGCCGTATTCAGTCTGTTCACCCAGAAGATGATCAGGGTCATACATTTTAAAGGCCAGACCCACCACTGTCGCAATTGGTGCCAAAGTAATCCATCGTTTAGAAAAATTCATTCTCAGGCCTAAGACTTCCTGACCTTCAAACTGGCCATAGCAGACCACGCCCGTATCAGGAATCGCACCGGCATCGGAGCCGGCTTCCGGACTGGTCAAACCGAAACAGGGAATTTCTTCGCCTCGCGCCAGACCCGGCAGATAACGGTCTTTCTGTTCTTCGGTACCATAATGCAGTAACAGCTCGCCTGGTCCGAGTGAGTTCGGTACCATACAACTCACGGCTGTGGTCAGAGATCGCGAAGCAATCTTGCTCATCACCCGACTTTGGGCAAAGGAGCTAAAGGCACGACCGCCGTATTCTTTGGGAATAATCAGGCCCAAGAAACCATGTTCCTTAATATATTGCCAGACATGATCAGGCAGCGCTTTTTGCTCATGAATTTCCCATTCATCCAGCATGCTGCACAAGGTTTCAACTTCATTGTTCAGAAAGGCCTGTTCTTCTAGCGACAGCTTTGGATAAGGATAACTGTTAAAGGTTTCCCAATTCGGTGCACCCATAAACAGCTCTTTTTCCCACCAGCTAGTTCCGGAATCCAGTGCTTCGCGTTCTGTCGGACTGATACTCGGCATGGCATTTGCCAGTGCTTTATAGGCCGGTTTGGAAATAAACGACATACGTAAAGGGTCGATCATCACTACAAGGCTAATTAGGATTAGCGGAATTCCTAGAATCAGCGACCATGGACTAATAAAAGCGCAGACAATTGACACGATGATCAGCGCAATTGCACCCGCGCTACGGGAGAGCTGAAAATAGAAAACGGCCCATAAACTGAGTAATAGCAGTAGTACAGCAAATATAAATAGCATTGTTATAGTTCTCCAGATTTATACAACGCTGCCTGTGCCGAGATCTCATAGAATTTTTGTCACAGTTCATTCATTTTTTTTGTCGCTTGAGGATCGGACAGGTTCAGCATTGCACGTGTGAGAATGATCGTTTTCAAGTCTTGCAACGATATTTTTAAATCTTTCATCTATTTATGAGATTGTTTGAAAAATGCTCAGTCTTCAAGTGAGAACGCGCAAAGAAATGTGAAGATAAGTAATGACTTAATCTTATCTAAAATAAAAAATGGGGGGTTTAACACTCAGTAAAAATTTAAATTGAAGAAATAAAAAAACCCTCTACGAGAGAGGGCTTTTACTTCATTGGTTTAAACAGGATTAAGCTTCAATGGCCTGAACTGCAATTTTTTTGGCAGGATCCACTTTACGACGCACTGCTGGTACAGGTTCGCCGTAGTATTGGCGGTCGGCAAAGTAGCTTGAACGAACCATTGGTGCTGCCCAGATATTACGGAAGCCCAGTTTTTGGCCATGTTCGGTATAACGCTCGAATTCTTCAGGTGTTACAAAGCGGTCAATCGCTGCATGTTCTTTTGAAGGCTGCAAATACTGACCAATCGTCACATAATCTACGCCATGCGCATGCAGATCATCAAGCAGGGCCAGCACTTCTTCTTCAGTTTCACCAATACCGACCATCAGACCACATTTGGTTGGTACGTCCGGGCAGTATTCTTTAAACATTTTCAGCAGGTTTAAAGAGTGCTGATAGTCAGAACCTGGACGCATGGCTTTATATAAACGCGGTACAGTTTCGATATTGTGGTTAAACACATCTGGTGGGCATTCAGTCATGATGCGCAGCGCGATATCCATACGACCACGGAAATCTGGCACCAGAATTTCCAGCAGGGTATTCGGGCTTAGAGCACGCGCTTCTTTAATACAATCTACAAAATGCTGTGCACCGCCATCCAGTAAATCATCACGGTCTACCGAAGTGATCACTGCATATTTCAAACCCAGATTGGCAATAGTTTCTGCCATATGACGCGGTTCATCTGCATCGAGTGCATTTGGACGGCCATGAGCCACATCACAGAACGGACAACGACGGGTACAGATATCGCCCATAATCATGAAAGTCGCAGTACCGCCACCAAAACATTCAGGCAGGTTTGGACAGGCGGCTTCTTCGCACACCGTATGTAATTTTTGCTGACGTAGTGTGGTTTTAATACGTTGAACTTCTTCAGGTGCCGCCATTTTCACCCGGATCCAGTCCGGCTTACGTGGCGTTTCAACCGTAGGAACAACTTTTACAGGAATGCGGGCAACTTTTTCCGCACCGCGAAGTTTGACGCCCTGTTCAGGTTTACGGTTTTCAGACATATTCAACTTTTCCACTGTTTTTGAAGGGGGAGATACTCAAAGATAGCGCAGTTATTATAACGGACTTCGTTCTAAATAGGGCAAAAAGGGGTATTCATTTAAAAAATGTTCTTATCAAGCAATATATGTGAGTTAAATACACCAAATCAACAGGATTTACGTCATAATAAGAGTGTAGATTAAAGTGAATTTTTTAATTTTGAGGAGCGTTGAATGCCACGTAAAAAAGAGGTCGTTAGTGGGACTTTCGTTAAATATGATGCGGTAGTTCTAGGTTCGGGCCCTGCGGGCGAAGGCGCGGCAATGAAACTTGCCAAATCTGGTAAGCGTGTTGCAATCGTTGAGATGCGTGAACAGCTGGGTGGTAACTGTACCCATGTCGGTACGATTCCAAGTAAAGCATTGCGTCAAACAGTATCCAGTATTATCCGTTATCAACGTGATCCACTGTTTCAAAAAGTTGGGGACTGGAAGCAGTTCACCATGAAGCAAGTGTTGCGTCATGCACATAAAGTTATTCAACAACAAGTAGATACACATTCACGTTTCTACGACCGCAATAAAATTGATATTTATCATGGTCGTGCTTACATTCAGGATCAAAATACCATTTTTGTATTTAACCCAGATGGCATTAAAGAAACGCTGATGTTTAAGCAACTGGTCATTGCCAGCGGCTCGCGTCCATATCGTCCAGACATTCTTGATTTTAATCATCCGCGTGTATTTGATTCAGACAAAATTCTGGATCTGGACTATTCCATCCAGAAAATCATTATTTATGGCGCAGGTGTAATCGGTTGTGAATATGCCTCGATCTTTATTGGTCTGGGACATAAAGTTGACCTGATCAACACCCAGCACAAACTTTTAAGCTATCTGGATGATGAAATCTCTGATGCACTGTCTTATCACTTGCGTGAACAGGGTGTATTGATTCGTCATAATGAACAGATCGACTTTTTAGAAACATTTGATGACCATGTGGTGATGCACACGCAAAGCGGCAAGAAAATCAAAGCTGATGCAATTTTGTGGTGTAATGGCCGTTCAGGCAATACTGATGGTCTAGGTCTTGAAAATGTTGGCCTGAAACCGAACAGCCGTGGTCAATTGACTGTGAATGATCAATATCAGACTGAAGTTGAAAATATCTATGCTGCCGGTGATGTGATCGGCTGGCCTTCGCTAGCCTCTGCTGCCTATGACCAAGGTCGTTGCGCGGGTGCCAACATGAGCGGCGAGAAAGACGTTGCACCGGTGACTGATATTCCAACCGGGATTTATACCATTCCTGAGATTTCTTCGATTGGTAAGACTGAACAGCAGCTGACTGAAGAAAAGATTCCGTATGAAGTCGGTCAGGCATCATTCCGTCATTTGGCACGTGCACAGATTACCGGTGATACCATGGGCGAATTAAAGATTCTGTTCCATCGCGAAACGCTAGAAGTTTTGGGTGTACATTGCTTCGGTAATAATGCCTCTGAAATTATCCATATTGGTCAGGCGGTCATGAACAGCCCGAATAATACGATCAAGTACTTTGTAGAAACCACGTTTAACTATCCGACCATGGCGGAAGCGTATCGTGTAGCGACACTGAATGGTATGAACCGTTTATTCTAAGTGAGATATTTGACTTAGACAGAAAAACCGCAAGTCTTCACTTGCGGTTTTTTTATTGGAATTGATTAAGTCAGTCAAGTTGATCAAATTGAATTTTTAAGCAGCCATTTTTCGGCATTCTTCAGCACAGCGGCGGCATGCTTCGGCACATTGCTGACAATGTTCATGTTGGTGCTTGCCACATTCTTCTGCACAGTAGTCACATGCTTTGGCGCAAAGTTCACATATCTCATGCATGAATGGAGACTGCTTTTGTTCCATACGGGCACACAGCTGACAGATATCTGCACAATCCAGACAGCGCTGGATACATTCCCGCATCATGTCTAAATCTTCTTCTTTAAGACAGGCACTGGCACAGTTAGCGCATGCCAGGGAACAGTTCATACAGGTTTGAACACAATCTGAAAATTGAAGCTGATTCATTGTCGTTTCCTCTTTCCATAGGTTTATTGCTGATTTTCTAATACGCTAAGCAGAAAAAGGAAAATACACTAGGCAGATTAGGTGAGGAAAAGTAAACAGACGCTTTGTTTTGTTACGGAATTTACTCTCTACATTTATATTCAGAGTTAGATATTTTTATTATTTGAGAAAATAAAAAAACCATTGAGCCGTTCAAAGTCTCAATGGTGGAAGAGCGACATGATAAATCGTAATTATTGAAGGTTTGAGCTACCTTTCTCATTATTCTCGTTTTTCTTATTAAAATGGACGGCTACCCGCCAGACTGATACGTTTCAATAAACGGCGCTGATCAGCCGGAAAAGGACGACGGGAGTGCAGAGTCACCTGATTGTCCCAGAACACAATATCGCCCACTTCCCAATGATGTTCATAAGCGAATTCAGGTTTTGAAATACGCTCACGTAATTTTGGCGATCAGTTCACTGCCAGCCTGATCATCATAATTAACCAGCTCGACCTCGGTATGCGTGTTTAGCCAAAGTGCTTTACGGCCGGATTCAGGATGAGTTCGCACCAGTGGATGCGGATAGGCATGACTTAATATGGGCTGATCTTTAAAACGGTACAGCGGGCTGTTGCCATAGTCTTGATCATCAGCCTGATCTTTAGTTTTTTGACGGCGCACGAAAGGGTTGTAAGTAATCAGTTGCAGCTGATCAATCTCTGCCTTGGTTTCTTTATCAAGTGCATCATAGGCTTTAATGGTATTGATCCAGCTGGTCTGCCCGCCGTCCTGAGGTAGTTCAATTGCATACAGAAGAGAACCAAAAGAAGGTAATGGTGTCCATTGATGATCGGCATGTGGAGTCAGTTCACCATGCCCAGTATAGTCTCCCTGACCGACGGCATTGGACACCGGAACGACATCGGGTGGAACACCGCTATCAGACTGCGCAGCCAGTACCGGCGTATCTGCACTTGGGCGGAAAATGGAACCGAAATAAGTTGAAAACGCCAGATACTGTAAATCATCCAGACTTTGCTGCTTAAAGATCAAAATCAGATGCTCGGCCAGCGCCTGTTTTAATTTCAGAATAGTTTCGGATGACTGGGCTTTACGGGCATCCAGACCATAGACCACTGCGCCTAAGGCCTGACCGATTTGCGGTACAATCTTGATTTCATCCGGATGTTGCAATTGATCTGGCTGATGCCAGCGTGGGGCATCATGAATGGCTTGTGAAAGTTGGGTTAAGCTGGTCATTATCAAGTCTCAGAATTTTCTTGTTGATGAGAATCTAAGAAAATTCCAGACTGAAATAAAATCAAAAGAAGTGATAAGTTTATGAATAATCTTATATTTTTACTATTCATTTGATTTTAAAACATTTAACTTATTCTGCGATGGATTGCGCATTTTCTGCTGAGGATATTTCAGCAGTTTAGTGTGCGCAAAAAGCCTGATTAAAATATTTAAACAGCTGAGGTGTTTGAAACCACAGTCCAATCGACAAAGTGAGTAAAAGTAGGATTGCCACAGCAATCGAGAGTTTGAGTTTCAGCAGAGAATTAGTCATGGACGATTTGCTCCTCATTGACCCAGAAATGCACCAGTACGCCAAAAATGCTGAGGACAATGGATAGCATCCACACCGCATTATAATTGCCGCTTAAATCATGGTTGACTCCACCGAGCCAGCCACCGAAAAACGAGCCAACCTGATGGGTAAAGAACACGATGCCACTGAGCATGGTCAGATATTTCACCCCGAACATATTCGCTACAATGCCATTGGTCAGCGGAACGGTCGATAACCAGAGTAATCCCATAATGACACCAAAGCTATAGACTGTCCATGTGCTGAGAGGCAGTATGAGAAAGGCAATAATCGCAATTCCACGCAAGGCATATAATCCCATTAGCAGATGCGGTTTGGAATATTTGCCACCGAGCCAGCCGGCGGTATAGGTACCTAGCACATTAAACAGACCCACTAAGGCTAAGAAAATCGTACCGGTTGTGGCATTAAAACCATGATCAATCAGATAGCCCGGAAGGTGGATGCCAATAAAAACGACCTGAAAACCACAAACAAAAAAGCCCATGGCCAGAAACCAAAAGGGTTTATGATTTTTCACCACCACCAGAATCTGTTTAAAACTGAGTGAGACTTTAGTGGGGGTAGCGGCCGCGTTGGGATTAACATACATCGGTGCTTTCAGCATCCAGGCCAGTGGTACAATCAGGGCAATCAAAATGGCACTGACCACCAATGCTCCTGACCAACCGACATTCTGTAACAGCAACAGGGTCGAAGGCAGCATGATAAACTGGCCAAAAGATCCGGCCGCACTGGCAATACCCATCGCCAGACTGCGTTTTTCTGGTGGTGCAGCACGTCCTACAGCAGACAGTAAAACCGGAAAAGATGTTGCAGACAGGGCGAGACCTAAAATCAGGCCCACACTCAGATTTAACAGCAGTCCAGTAGAACTGACCGCCATGAGTAGCAAGCCCACGGCATAGAGTGCCCCACCTAAGGCAACGACAATCTTGCTGCCATATTTATCTGCGAAGGCTCCAGTAATGGGTTGTACTGCTCCCCAGATCAGGTTTTACATGGCAATCGCCAAGCTAAAAACATTATGTCCCCAACCAAATTCATCACTCATCGGCACCAGATAAAGACCAAATGCATGACGTACGCCCAATGACAATGCCAGAATGATAGCGGAGCCAATCAGCATAAAAATAAGCGCTTTGGAAAATGGAATATCGGACATAGGGCAGGCAGGCAGATAAAGTCAGCGCTTATAGTATTCGATTCAGGTAAAGGAGGCGATAAAATAAAAATTGATCGAAAGATAAATTTTTTTTATCAATATTTTAAGCCTAAAAAAACGGCCGAAGCCGTTTTTCTGAAACCTGATATTGAACTTAGAAACGCATGCCAATACCGGCATAGGCCAGAATCGGATTAATCTCAATATCTGCCTTGGAACGAATCAGTTCACCCAACGTACTATCAGTGACGGTAATGGTTGTATCATTTTTCAGATGTGCGTAGGAGACTGAGCCGACCGCAAACCAGGTATCATTAAAGTCATAACTGAAGCCAACCGTAGCGACAGGGGCAAAGACATCTGAGGCTTCAAGTTTTACTTTAGGATCGGCTTCACTTAGCTTACCTTCAAGGGAAGCACCAGCATTGCCTTGTTTAATATTGGCAATCATATGTCCAGCAGCAATCAGGTCCTGCTCGGTACGCGAGTTGATTTCCAGTTCATTAAAATAGGCATACATCACACCTAAGCCGACATAAGGACGAAATTTATTCACTCCGGTTTTACCAAAGTGATACTGGAATTCAACGGCAGGTGTCCAGGCACGGGCCGAGGCAGCAGGGCCATAGGCTTCCAAGTCTGTAATCAGAAGATCATTGGCCAATTCAAGGTTGCCTAAGGCACCCCCCAGGGGGGTTGCGATGGCCGAAAATGGGGCATAGATTTTACCACTGCCTTGTAAATCCACTTTGGGTGGAATACCAGCTTTCACTTCAAAGGAAATATGATCAGTAAAATAGTAATTGGTCATGATGCCTAAAGTCGTGACATCATCGGCTTCCAGACCAGTCCCTGGATTATTCCATTGTTCTAAACCTTGAATGGTGGCTTGCCCACTGAGGGGAGCCGAGATTTCGGGTAGGTTTAAAGCTAAATCGAGTAAAGGCGGGATTTTATAACCTTCACGAATATTGTCGCGTACAGTACTTGACTTGACTGCCCCGACATCACTTACTTCACCATTTTTGACCGCAGTATTGACTGCAAAAACTTGGGCCTTACCTTGTGGCATCACATGTAGTGCACCCACAGACACAGAAAAGCGTTTAAAGCCATCTCCATCCTGTAGACTAAAATAAGGCGAATCTGCGTGGGCGACCATAGGTAAAGTGGCAAGGCCTGCCATACATGCCAGCATTGTTTTCATTGATTTGGAACTCCATGTCCAGTGTATTTATTCGTTTTTCTAGTTCACTAATTATGTGAACTTCATTAAAAAATTCAGTTATAGAACAATAGATCAAAGGTTAACCATCGGTTAAGATTGGTAGCTTTTGTGTGTTTTTTGTATGCAAGGTTTGAGCTGTTAACAAAGAAACATCTGTAAAATAAGTCTTTTAAAATGTAGACAGTTAGTTTAAGTAGAGAAAAATCTGGTTTTTATCTCAGTAGAATTTCGATTTTTTAAGTCCTCAATATAGGTTTTTGTTCCTGAATGAGGCCGATTTTTGCAGCAAGTCGTTTAGGAATGAATTGATTTTTGCTTTCCGTGCTTGAGCTCCAAATAGTACTAACAGAATTTATCCAAGATCCTGCTACCCAGTTGCCTGAGTTTTTTTGTACAATAGGCGCATATATTATTGAGTGAATCATATGAGCACCCAAACGCCTCCCAAAAAAAAGCCTCTGGTTAATTTACCTTTCCCGATCAAACAAGCGGAGCAAAATGCTGCGGAAGAAGTTCTGGAAGATTTAAGACCAAGACCGCAGCGTTATGCTGACCGTACCTGGATGCCGCCACGCGGTACGCGTCGTTCAATGGGTAAACGTTAATTGGTCGAACTCAAAAAGCTATGATGAGTCATGGCTTTTTTTGTGTAAATTTTTAGATATTCAGCAATTAATATTTCATCTATTTCCTTATTTCTCGAGCAGATAAAACCCTGGTCAGATTTTTCTCATTTCTCATTTCTCATTTCTCATTTCTCATTTCTCATTTCTCATTTCTCATGTGCATGATCTTGATCGAATACATGCAACATCTCAAAAAGCTCATCGCTAAGCAGAATAAAATAATTAGTTGATCTATTGACCTTGCACATCTTATGCCCATAAAAAAAAGCCAATTCAGAAATTGGCTTTTAGAGAGATAAGTTATTAGCGAATGCTTTTACGTGCTTTATTTTCCGGTTTTGGTGGGGCAATTTCTCGCTGTTCTTGCCAGACATCAATAAAGTCTTTTTCATTAATATTATACAGCTCAAGTAGCGCTAAAATTACACCCCCAAACAGCATGGCACCTTCCGAATGACTCTGAAAATCGACCAGTTTGGTATTTAGATTATGCAGGATATCTTCAATTTCGAAGATCCGTTCCCGCCCATTGCTGTCGGTCGGATAGATCTGGGTATTTAAAATAATCCTCGCCAGACTTTTTTCATTTTCGGTCAATGGCAATTCTTCAATCAGCTCATCAGTCGCAGGATTTAAAATGACTGAATCGCGAAAAATCGTATGTAGGAAATTTGCGCTTAATTTGGGTAGAGGCTTTTCCACAAAAGGGCGAAAAGATTGCGGGAAAATGACATTGCGTGAAATGCCTTTAAACATCGGTGCAATTTCTTCGACTTTATAACCTGCGATCCCGCATCCTAAAGACGTAATAAAATATTTATTTTTAGAATGGTTTTTGGTGTAAATCTTGAAGTCATCGATATAGTGCTGGATTTGTGACAGCGGCATTTGCTGCAAATGCTCGTTCATGGTTGGAATGGCATAGCTTTGACCCGACCAGCCACGACCGACGCCCATGACTGCACCAAAATGCTCAAGCGCTGTTCTTGCTGCACCTGCACCATGCTGTCCCGCCAGATTGCTGCCAAAAACAAACACAGTATTTTCCGGAAGGGATTTAACAATACTTTCATCGTGATAGTGGTAAGTCATAATTGTCTATTCGAGGCCATCCTGATCTTCATGTTGCCTTTGATCGGGGTTGGGGTCAAGTAAAAAGCAGGGATGGCCTGAATGTTGAAAGACTGACTAAATATGAGAATTCTCAACATATTTCTCGACTGTCATCATCTGTTGGATTTCGGTATTTTGGCTATGGAATCTGCTCCGGCAAGTCTGAAATCTGCTAAAATTCCTGATCCGCATTCGAGTTGAGACATGTAGCTGTGACTGATAAGCAACCCTTTGAATTAGTAACCAGTTATCAACCCGCAGGTGATCAGCCACAGGCCATTGAAAAGCTGGTCAAGGGTATTGAACAGGGCTTTCATGATCAGCTTTTACTGGGCGTTACCGGGTCGGGTAAGACTTATACCATGGCCAATGTGATTGCACAGACCCAGCGTCCGACCATTGTCATGGCACATAACAAAACGCTGGCTGCACAGCTTTATGGCGAATTTAAAGCATTTTTTCCGAATAACGCCGTCGAGTATTTTGTCAGTTATTATGATTATTATCAGCCGGAAGCTTATGTGCCATCTTCAGATACTTTTATCGAGAAAGATGCCGCAATTAATGACCATATTGACCAGATGCGTCTTTCCGCGACACGATCATTATTAGAACGTCGTGATGCAATTATTGTCGCATCAGTTTCTGCAATTTATGGTTTGGGTGATCCGAATGCCTACATGAGCATGT
Organism: Acinetobacter endophylla; assembly: GCF_053543775.1. Classification (NCBI taxonomy): domain Bacteria; kingdom Pseudomonadati; phylum Pseudomonadota; class Gammaproteobacteria; order Moraxellales; family Moraxellaceae; genus Acinetobacter; species Acinetobacter endophylla. The sequence goes on from NZ_JBLVOM010000242.1 coordinate 49,200, forward strand.
TGCTGCATGTGGTGGAAGGCGACTGCATTGGTCGTGATGATATTATCCGCCGTCTGGTCGAAATGCAGTATTCGCGCAACGAACTGGAATTCCTGCGCGGTACTTATCGTATTCGTGGCGAAATTATTGATATTTTTCCGGCTGAATCCGATCAGGATGCGATCCGGATTGAACTGTTTGATGATGAAGTTGACTCTATTCGCTGGTTTGATCCGCTGACCGGGAAAATGGTTCGTAAAGTACCTCGCGTGACCATTTATCCTAAAAGCCATTATGTTACGCCGAAAGACAATTTGTCCCGCGCCATCGAAACTATTCGGGAAGAACTTAAAGAGCGCCTGGTGTTCTTCCGGGAAAATGACAAACTGCTGGAAGCCCAGCGCATCGAGCAGCGCACACGCTATGATCTGGAAATGATGCAGCAACTGGGTTATACCAACGGCATTGAAAACTATTCACGGCATTTGTCGGGCCGTCCTGCAGGTGAAGCACCACCGACCTTGTTCGATTATATTCCTGATGATGCCTTGCTGATTATTGATGAATCGCATGTGACGGTGCCGCAGATTGGCGCCATGTATAAGGGTGACCGTTCGCGTAAGGAAAATCTGGTCAATTACGGATTCCGTTTGCCGAGCGCGCTGGATAACCGGCCGATGAAATTTGAGGAATGGGAACGTATTGTGCCGACGACTGTTTATGTCAGCGCAACGCCCGCACGTTACGAGCTGGAAAAATCCCAGCAGATTGTCGAGCAGGTGGTACGTCCGACCGGTCTGATCGATCCTGAAATTGAAATTCGTCCAGTTCTGACTCAGGTCGATGATGTGCTTTCAGAAATTAATTTGCGTAAAGATATTAATGAGCGAGTGCTGGTTACGACCTTGACCAAGCGCATGGCCGAAGACTTAACCTCTTATTTGAAAGAATACGGGATTAAGGTCGCTTATTTACACTCGGATATCGATACGGTTGAGCGGGTCAAAATCATTCATGAACTGCGTACTGGAGTGCATGATGTACTGGTCGGGATTAACCTGCTGCGTGAAGGGCTGGATATGCCGGAAGTGTCACTGGTCGCCATTCTGGACGCGGATAAAGAAGGTTTCCTGCGTTCCGAGCGCTCTCTCATTCAGACCATTGGCCGCGCTGCACGTAACCTGAAAGGTAAGGCGATTCTGTATGCAGACCGAATCACTGATTCGATGCAGAAAGCCATTGATGAGACGGACCGTCGTCGTGCCAAGCAGATTCAATTTAATGAAGAACATGGCATTACCCCGCGGAGTGCAGTGCGTCAGGTGATCAAGGAAATTGATACTGGTGAAGTATTGGATGATGAATCCATTGAATTGAAAGCCTCGGATCAGGCACGTGCGATCAGTGCAGATGAGCGGCATATCATGGCAGATCCGAAAATGTTTGCGAAACACATTAACAAGCTTGAAAAAGAAATGTTGAAAGCGTCAAAAGAGCTGCAGTTTGAGCAGGCTGCGCGTATGCGTGATGAAATTGTACGTTTAAAAGCCCAGATGTTTGATTGATTTTTGTTGCATTAAATCTTATTTAAATGACGTAAAATCAATCACAAACCAAACATAATGTAACAAATTAAGGGCTTTGATAAAGCTATTGTATGAACAGAATTTTTTTAAATAAATATTTTGTGAACATGCAATAGGTATCTTTATGACAACTCAAAAATCTTCACGTACTGGATTAAAGCTGGCAAAAATTGCGGTGGGTAGCGCGGTTCTTCTCGGTTTGGGCGCCGCTACCATGGCTTATGCGAAAGACCAGCCATTACCGACCATTGAGAAAGTTGAACTGGACCGTTATTTGGGGACATGGTACGAAGTAGCACGCAAACCTCTGTATTTTCAAAATAAGTGTGATCGTGATGTTACAGCGACTTATACTTTAAATGAAAATGGCAATATCGTGGTGGATAACCGCTGCATTAAAAAAGATGGTGGACAAACCCAGTCATTGGGCGAGGCATTTGTGCAAAATCCACCGCAGAATACCAAGCTAAAAGTCAGTTTCTTACCAGACTTTATTCGCTGGATTCCGGTCGCTCGTGGCGATTATTGGGTCTTAAAACTGGATGAAAATTATCAAACTGTTCTGGTCGGTGAGCCAAAACGTAAATATATGTGGATACTCTCACGTGATCCGCAATTGGATAAAAATGTGGTGAATGAATATTTACAATATGCACAGTCTGTCGGTTATGACCTGAGTGATGTGATTCATACCAAACAAACGCAAAGATAGAAATATCTTCTTAATCGAAACCATGCTTAGGCATGGTTTTTTATTTTTATGAGCAAAAATATATTTCAAAGTAGGGTAGTGATTTCACTTTAAATAGATGAAGCATCAAGCTTTCTAGTGTACTAATCGTTATAATGCCGGCGAATGAAAGTAGAGTTTGACTATGTATAAAGGCATTGCGTTATCTGTATTGGCCTCGGTGGTTTTCGGGGTGCTCTATGTATTTACGCCTTTCTTACAGCCTTTAGATAGTGAACAGACCTTTGCCTGGCGTATGCTGGCCACGATTCCGTTTTTAACTGCCTTTATGTGGTGGTCGGGTGATCTGCAACATATCAGCAGTATCTTTAAGCGGGTTTTACAGCAACCTGCGTTTTTGATCTGGTTGCTGATCAGCTCTTTGTTATGTACCACACAGTTATGGCTGTTCTTGTGGGGCCCTATTAATGGCCGTGGCCTAGAAGTCTCACTCGGTTATTTTTTGTTGCCTCTGGTGATGGTGCTGGTCGGCTGTATGCTCTATAAAGAGAAATTATCATCATTCCAGATGGTGGCTGTCACTTTGGCTGTATTGGGTGTAGGGCATGAGATCTGGCGAATTGGTTCAATTGCATGGGAAACGGTCTATGTGGCTTTGGCCTATCCTTTGTATTTCTTCATGCGGCGTAAATTTGCTACGGATCATCTGGGGGGCTTCTGGTGGGATCTATGTCTGATTTTACCCGCTGCATTTTATCTGGGTTTTATTTATAGCGACTCGATGCAGCTCATGTTAAATCATTCTCATTTGATCTGGGCAGTATTGGTACTGGGTTTTTTGAGCGCACTGGGACTCGGTAGCTATATTCTCGCCAGCCGATATTTACCCTTTGTTATTTTTGGGTTGTTGAGTTATCTGGAACCTGTGCTGTTGGCCTTTGCCTCGATGGCTTTGGGGGAGCGTGTGGAAGCTGGCGAGTGGCTGACTTATATTCCAATTTGGCTCGCCGTATTGGTGCTGGTGATTGAAGGGATTCTGCATCTATTTAAGCAGCGTAAACAGCAATTAGCGCTTAAGAAAAATCTGGCAAACTATCAGGATCGACTAGACTCTTAAAATTAAAAAGAGATCGAATGAATAAACAACATTTAACAAATTTCTGCTCCGTACGGGAAAACGCATGCTTTTAAAATTTTTGAATGCAAAATCATTTAGCTAATTGCAACTATTTCCCAGATTTATAGTGAATATACGTTAAAAACCACTCGTCTCGGTGAGCTTTTGATTCAAAGTTGCCTCCAATTCCATTACAATTATGGGGTTTTGAAATTTATGCCTAGATTTACAATTAATTAGAGGACGTATCTGTGAGCAAAGACACTATCGTTGCCCTACATGCAGAGCACCAAGGTCGCTGGAAAAACCGTGAAGAACTTGCGGAACGCATGATTGCCCTTGTTGGTCAGTTATATCGTGAAAAAAATATTGTAGCTACAGTTTATGGTCGCTCTTTAATTAACCGTTCTGTGATTCAGATCTTGAAAGCACACCGCCGTACTCGCGTACTCGATGTTGAACTTTCGGTTGTAAATACATTCCCAATTCTTGAAGCATTGGCGAAAGTTGAGAACATCGGTTCTGCTGAAGTTGATCTAGGTAAACTTGCTGTTGAATTTAAAGAAAAAGGCGGCGACATCGATGCATTTGTTGCAGACGCTGTTAAATCGATCGAAGGCAATGCTGCTGCTGTAGAACATAAAGATGTGGTTCTTTATGGTTTCGGTCGTATCGGTCGTATCCTGGCACGTTTGATGATTGGTCAATCAGGTCTGGGTCGTGGTCTTAGCCTGAAAGCAATCGTGGTTCGTAAATCATCGGATGGTGATTTGGAAAAACGTGCTTCTTTACTTCGTCGTGACTCTATTCATGGTCCATTTGCAGGCACAATTTCTGTAGATGAAGAAAACGAAGCAATCATTGCCAACGGTAACTTCATCAAAGTGATTTATGCATCGAATCCTTCTGAAGTAGATTACACTGCATACGGTATCAACAATGCACTTGTGATCGACAATACAGGTAAATGGCGTGATGCTGAAGGTCTTGCTCAACACCTTAAATGTCCGGGCGCTGCTCGTGTGATTCTAACTGCACCTGGTAAAGGTGACATGAAGAACGTGGTTTACGGTGTAAACCAGGCGGACATCCTTGATGAAGATACCATCATCTCTGCTGCAAGCTGTACGACTAACGCAATTACACCTACACTGAAAGTATTGCATGATAAATACACAGTGTTGAATGGTCATGTTGAAACAGTTCACTCGTTCACAAACGACCAGAACTTGATCGACAACTACCATAAAGCTGACCGTCGTGGCCGTGCTGCAACATTGAATATGGTCATTACTGAAACTGGTGCAGCGAAAGCAGTAGCGAAAGCGCTTCCAGCTCTTCAAGGTAAATTGACAGGTAACTCTGTACGTGTACCTACACCAAACGTATCGCTTGCAATTCTTAACCTGACTTTAGGTCAAGACGTTGATCGTGATGAAGTGAACGAATACATTCGTCAGATTTCAATCGGTTCTAGCCTGCAAGGTCAAATCGGTTATACCAACTCGACTGAAGTAGTATCTTCTGACTTTATTGGTTCACGCACTGCAGGTGTATTTGACGCGCAAGCAACGATCACTTCAGGCAACCGTTTAACTGCTTATGTTTGGTACGATAACGAAGTGGGTTATAGCTGCCAGGTATTGCGTATTGCTGAACAAATGGGCGGCGTAAGCTATCCAAAAGTTCCTGCTGAAACTAATGCATAATTAGTATTTAGCTAAAAAAAGAGCCTCAATTGAGGCTCTTTTTTTATGATTTTTTTATTTAAAGTGAACTTTCTTAATCTAATAAGAATCAACAAATTTACTTGCTGGCGAAATATGAATTTGATAACTTACAAAGAGTAAGTATATTAAAATGAGTAAGTAATAAAAATATGGTGAGAATAGTATGACAAATTATGCAATCAGCCCGTTACTGGGGCAGGTTTTATCAACTGAATGTCCATCACGTGAGATATTGGAACACCTTGCCAATAAATGGTCGGTCTTGGTTTTGCGTTGCTTAAGTGAAGGGGTGCATCGTTTTAGTGAACTGAAACAACGCATTGAAGGGGTAAGTGAAAAAATGCTCTCCCAGACTTTAAAAATGCTAGAGCAAGATGGTTTTATTCTCAGAACAGTTTATCCGGTGGTGCCGCCAAAAGTGGAATATCAATTGACCATTACTGGTTCACAAGCGGCTGAAAAAATCATGTATTTAATTGGTTGGATTGAAAAAAGTCTGCCAGATATTTTAGAGCATAAACAAAGTGTTATTAAATAGTTTTCATTAAATGTCAGGAATGCAGTGTTTATGAAAATACAAAATTTGGACTTATCTTGGTTTATATAAAATACTGATTTTAAAAGGTGTCTGCATCAGAATATTTTCTTGTAAATACGATTTTTGAAAATTTACTCTTCTATAAATTATTTCGCAGATTCAAATCTCAAGTGCGACACATTTGTAGTTAGTTGAAAAAGTTAGGTGTATTCGTAGAATCATTGGACTTTTTCAACTCGCAATTGGAAAGCACACAATGAAGAAATACACCCAACTTTCTCAAGATGAAAGATACGAAATTTATGCTACTTTGAAAAGTAAAAGTTCAATCGCTAGCCTTGCTCGGGAGTTAGGGCGTTCACGATCAACCATCTACCGTGAATTAAAAAGAAATACTGGGCAACGTGGATATAGAGCTCAACAGGCAGCGAAATTTGCAAGTCAAAGACGGTACCGTCCTTCATCACCCATGACAGCATTTGCCTTCGCTTATATTGATTACTTGATTGGCTTGGACTGGTCACCAGAACAAATTTTAGG
>NZ_JBLVOM010000243.1:0-25640 GCF_053543775.1 Acinetobacter endophylla
AGATCAGACAGCATGGTTTAATTCCATTCTTGCAACGATAAGCTGATTAAAAATTGATTGTTGCATACTGTCAATCAGAGAATGCACATATAAAAAAATTTTAATTCCCGGATTTAAGTAAACTTAGCAATGTTTGCATGCCATCGGTCGCGCTTTGGGTAATCTTGTGAAAATGTGCAGGTAAATGCTGCTGCTCGGCTTTCGGGTCGATGTAATAGGCCTCACAGTGCGCAGGAATCTCATGAATTAACCCGGCGACCGGATAAACCTGTAGGCTGGTGCCAATCACTACGAAAATATCGGCATCCTGTATACATTCTTGAGCTTCTTCATACGCGGGCACGGCTTCACCAAACCAGACTACATGAGGACGCAGCGGATAGCCTGCCTTACAAAAGTGTTGATTTAAATCTAATTCAGAACCTTCAATTGGATAAAACTCGGTCGTGCTTTGTGCATCAGGGCCTGAGCTTTTGGCCAGACGAATATTGCCATGTAAATGGATCACCTTGGAGCTGCCGGCACGTTCATGTAAGTCATCAATATTTTGGGTGATTACATGCACATCAAAGTTATCTTCAAGATCCGCAATCACTTGGTGGGCAGCATTTGGCTGTGCTTCTAGAATATTTTTACGGCGGGCGTTATAAAAGCGTTGTACCAGTTGCGGATTTTTAGCCCAAGCCTCAAGTGTAGCCACTTCTTCTATACGATACTGTTCCCAAAGTCCATCACTGTCGCGAAAAGTATTAATGCCACTTTCGGCGCTCATGCCTGCACCGGAAAAGACCACCAGCTTTTTCATTGTTCTATCTCCTGAATCTTTAGGCAGCTGAAGTGCTAGATTGTGAATTTTCTTTTAAGAAGATGCCAAGTTCTCGGGTAAATTTTAAGGGTTCAGTCAGTAAAGGTGTATGGCCGGATTTTCTGAAAATTATTTGTTTGGCATTAGGCAGGCTTTCTGCAATCAGGCGCTGACCTTCAAAAGGATACAACTTGGATTGTACGCCACTAAAGAAAGTCACTGGGCAGCTGAGCTGGGCTAGTGCCTTACGATAATCCTCACGATGATATAAATAATTGTTTATATACCACGCCATATAATCCACCCGGCTGGAAGGCAATAACAGGCTTTGCAGGCGAGGTTGATTTAGGATAAATGCGAAAGCTTTCAGACTATATTTTTGTTCATTTTGTAGCTGAATAAACTTTAGCCATAGGGCAGCGATTTGTTTACGTACCGAAATGTCGAGATCGCGGATCAATTCAACTTGCTGGTATTGTGCAAGTAGGGCAGAGAGCTGCTGCAGGATGTCGATAAATTCCTGATGACGTGGACCAAAAAGTCCAAAAGCCCAAGCATCATCGACCGGAATTTTAGGTGTTTGATCGATATGTAAATAAGCAGAAATCTGACTGGAAAAGTTGCCATAATGTATGCCGTGCATTGCTGTGGTTGCGCCCATAGAGTAAGCAAGCACAATGAATTTATCTAAATTGAGCTGTTGAATTACCGACTGAATATCCAACCAGTGACTGGAAATCGCATCCCTATCTGGCGGAATTTTACAGCGACTGGAAGCCCCAAAGCCGCGCCATTCTGGAATAATGAAACGGAAATTTTTCTGATGCGGATAGAGAAAAGCTTTCCATTGCCAGCTCAGCATGCCAAGTCCAGAGAGTACCAGTACCGGCTGTCCCCGACCGTATTCGCGTACAAATAGCTGTTCACCATCGGGCATGCGATAAAAGGGCATGTGTGTCTCCGTATTTATAATTGTTGTGCGTCAAATTGTTGCAGTCGCGGAATAACCTGTTCCAGCCAGGAAATCCAACCCAGTTCCTGATCAATTCCCAGTTGCAGAATCATTTTATGAATATATAAGGTACGGTCAGTTTTGTCCGCTTGAGCAAAGTCTTTGGCAAAAATCTGCTGATAGGTTTTCAGTTTTTCTTTATGCAGTTCCAGATGGCGTTCCAGTTCTGCCAAGGTGTTATTGCCACCAAGTTGGGCTTCGGCACGCAGACGTACCATTAGTTCTTCGCGCAGTTGTGCCGGTGGGCTTTGTTGTAGCATCCAGTTGGCCAGTTCTTCCCGGCCCAGACGTTTTACCTGATAAGTTTTTTTGCGGCTATTCGAGTCTTCCTCTTCTATCGTCGAAATCCAGCCTTTTTGCAGCATGGCATTCAGCTCGCGATAAATCTGCTGATGAGTGGCATTCCAGAAGAAGCCCATGGAACGGTCAAAACGGCGAGCCAGTTCGATTCCGGTGCTAGGTTTTTCAATCAGGCTGGTCAATAAAACATGCGCTAAAGACATAAACGTCTCAAAAAAGTGACTCGGGATTATTATGCAACATGTTGCATAAAAATCAATTCTGGCATATAAATTAGTGCAACAAGTTGCATTAAACTGGAAAGATTGAGGGATCAAACTGCCAGTTGCTAAAACAATAGCCAGCCTAAACGCATGCTCAGGAGTTGAAATGTCTAAATATCCGAATTTACTTGCCCCATTGAACTTGGGTTTTACCACACTTAAAAACCGCGTATTAATGGGTTCCATGCACGTTGGTCTTGAAGAAGCACCCGGCGGATATGATCGGATGGCAGCTTTCTATGCAGAGCGTGCCAAAGGTGGAGTCGCTTTAATCGTCACCGGCGGGATTTCTCCAAATGATGATGGGGTGACGTTTCATGGTGGTTCCAAACTTGACACTCTTGAAGAAGCTGAAAAGCATAAGGTGATTACCCAGGCCGTACATGAGGCGGGCGGGAAAATTGCCATGCAGATTTTACATACCGGGCGTTATTCTTATCAGGCCGAAAATGTCGCGCCATCCCCAATTCAGGCACCGATCAATCCAGTCAAACCCCATGCTTTAACTTCGGCTGAAGTGCAACAAACCATTGATGATTTTGCCAATTGTGCCAAGCTGGCTAAATATGCCGGTTATGACGGTGTAGAAATCATGGGCTCGGAAGGCTATCTGATTAATGAGTTTATTGCCGCGCGTACCAACCATCGTGATGATGAGTGGGGTGGAAGCTATGCAAACCGCATCCGTTTCCCGATTGAAATCGTACGCCGTACCCGTGAAATGGTCGGTGAGAACTTTATCATTATTTATCGCCTATCTATGCTGGATCTGGTCGAAGGCGGTTCAACTCTGGAAGAAGTCATCCAGTTGGCCAAAGAAATTGAAAAAGCCGGTGCGACCATTATCAATACTGGCATTGGCTGGCATGAAGCGCGTATTCCGACGATTGCCACCAAAGTGCCACGTGCAGCCTTCACTTGGGTCACGCGTAAGCTGAAAGGTCAGGTGAAGATTCCTTTAATCACTTCAAACCGTATTAATACTCCGGAAATGGCTGAATATGTATTGGCATCTGGTGATGCTGATATGATTTCCATGGCCCGCCCAATGCTGGCAGACTCTGAGTTTGTCTTGAAAGCGGAGCAGGGTCGTAGCGATGAGATCAATACCTGTATCGGTTGTAATCAGGCCTGTCTGGATCATATTTTCTCAATGAAAATTGCCACCTGTCTGGTCAATCCACGTGCCTGCTATGAAACAGAGCTCATTTTTAAAGAAACCAATGTGGCAAAAAATATTGCCGTGATTGGTGCAGGTCCTGCAGGTTTAAGTTTTGCTGTATATGCGGCAAATCGCGGTCATCAGGTGACGGTATTTGAAGCCGCTGCTCAGATTGGTGGACAGTTTAATATTGCCAAGACTATTCCAGGCAAGGAAGAGTTTTATGAAACCTTGCGTTATTTCAAACGCCAGATTGAATTACAGCCACGTATCAAATTGCAACTGAATCATAAGGCGAGTCTGGAAGAGCTGGCTCAGTCAAACTTTGATGACATTGTGGTGGCAACAGGCGTGACACCGCGTCAGCTTGAGATTCCAGGCATTGATCATGCAAAAGTATTGTCTTATCTGGACGTTTTGAAAGAACGTAAGCCAGTGGGTCAGCGAGTTGCCATTATTGGTGCAGGTGGTATTGGCTTTGATACAGCCGAATTCCTGAGTCATGAAGGAGAAAGTGGCAGTATCAATCCGGAAAAATTCTATGATGAATGGGGTATTGATACTGACTATGAAAATGTCGGTGGCTTAAAAGCTGCAAATGTAGAAAAACCGCAACGTGAAATTTATTTATTGCAACGTAAAGCCGCTTCAGTCGGCGCAAGTTTGGGTAAAACCACAGGCTGGATTCATCGTACTGGTTTAAAACACCGTGATGTAAAAATGATTGCGGGCGCCAATTATGAAAAAATTGATGATCAGGGCTTACATATAATCGTAAATGACAAACCTGCGGTACTAGAAGTCGATCACGTGATCATTTGCGCTGGTCAGGAATCTTATACCGCCATGTTTGATGAGCTAAAAGCGGCGGGTAAAAATGTGCATCTGATTGGTGGGGCGAAAGAAGCAGGTGAGCTGGATGCCAAACGTGCCATCCGTCAGGGTGCTGAATTGGCGGCGGTGATTTAATTTAAAAAGCCAAACTTTATTAACCTCTCCCTGACCCTTTCCTAAAAGGAGAGGGATAAATCGGTATAAAAAGTGTTATCTTCCTCTCCCTGAACGAGTTTAAAGTACTGCTTTAAACGAAGTGCAAGAGAGGGCTGGGGTGAGGGAGATTAATTTTTTAATAACAAAAAAGGAATTCAAAATGACCATCGAAAATACCAAAAAATCCATTGCACGCTGGCATGAGATGCTAGAAAGCCGTGATATGTCGATCTTGAATGAGCTGCTTGCTGAAGAAGTGGTATTTCGTTCGCCTGTGGCTTTTCAGCCTTATCCTGGAAAACAGTTGGTATTTTTTATTTTGACCAATGTCATTCAAGTCTTTGAAAACTTCACTTATCACCGTGAATTTATAAGTGAAGATGGTAACAATGTCGTACTTGAGTTTTCTGCCAATGTGGGCGATAAAAAACTAAAGGGAGTTGACATGATTCAGTTTAATGAAGAGGGTCAGATGATTGATTTTGAAGTCATGATTCGACCTAAGTCCGGACTTGAGGCCTTGGCTGTACAGATGGGCCAGCGGATGCAATCATTCCAAGCTAAAACTTAATTCGAACTATTGATTCAAGTCGGCATGAAATTTGTAAATCACAGCTAGTACAACTAGAGGGGGATGACAGATGAAAATGTTGCTTAAAAAATTGGGTCAGCTTTCCAGTGAATATCTGGATCGTTTCAGCGGAGCAGACGAGCCGACCCTGTATTACAATCCGAATGGTGTATTTTCGGGACTCATTGAACGCTTACCGCAGCTGCAACAAAAATATCGCCCTACGCCGTGGTTAGCTAATGCACACGCACATATTCTATATTTCGATTTAATTAAAAAACGTACCATTAAGCTGAAATATGACGCGCTTGAACAGCTGAAAATGTCAGATGGCGGAATTACCGGTATTGCCTGGTATGGACTGGATCTTCCTGCAAATACCCCTACCATTGTTTTATTGCATACGATAACCGGTTCTCCTGAATCGATGCGTGAACTGGTTCGTGATCTGCATAAACATACCGGTTGGCGTGTGGCATTGTGTTTACGCCGTGGTCATGCAGACTTACCCATGCCTGTGCCTAAAATGAACCTGTTTGGTTCAACTCAGGATTTGCGTGAGCAGCTCTTGTATATACAGGACAGATTTCCTCAGTCCGATCTCTATGGGGTTGGATCTTCTGCGGGTACGGGATTGTTAGTGCGTTATCTGGGCGAAGAAGGTGAACAAACCCCACTCAAAGCGGCTTTTGCCTTATGCCCTGGCTATAACACTGAAACCGGTTTTGCCAATGTGCATCCGTTTTACAGTAAAGTCATGGCCAAAAAACTGATTAAGCGCTTTATTCATCCTTATCAAGAAACCTGGCAGGTCTGCCCAAGCTGGAAACAGTTATTAGAAGTTAAAGATCTGTCCGAATTTGAAAAACTCTATTTTGAACTGGCCGGATTTGCGGATTATGCCAGTTATACTCAGGCAACCAATCCGATTTATGTGTTTGAAAGTGTCAAAATCCCACTGATGATTTTAAATGCGGAGGATGATCCGGTTTGTCACATCCGAAATTTAGAACCTTATAAAGAAAAAATTCGGGCGATGTCTAATATTATGGTGATTACCACCAAAAAAGGCAGTCATTGCGGCTTTTATCAGGGCTTGATGCAAACCGAATCTTGGGCTACCCGACTAATGGCAGACTATTTGATTCACTTATCTCGTGCACCGGCAACAGTATCCGCTTAAAAAGTTCCAATAAAAAACCCAGCATCTGCTGGGTTTTTTGATGAATGATACTGTAATTAGTCAAGTGCTGGCATCGCTGCGGCAATTGCGTCAGCAACCGCATCATCCTCAGACTTGTTTTCTGGATTTGAATTGGTTTTAGATGTGGTCGCAGCAGGCTTTGACGCAGGTTCTTCGCGGGTTTCAGGCACTGGTGCCGGCTCAGTAGTTTCTGGTTTTTTGATTTCACGACGGATTTCAGTCGTGGTGTTTTCAGTTTGCTCACGTTGAATTTCAACCGTTGGCGCTACTTCCTCTTCAATTGCCGCTGGCTCTACAGGTTCAAGCGGTTCAAATTGCGTTGGTTCTGGAGTCGAGATTTCAGATGCTGGAGTAACTTCTACTTGCTCTTCTTCTTTTGGTGCTTCTTTTTTTACACACGCAGTTAATGTCAGGCCAGTCAGGATTAGGGTGGAGATTAAAAGTTTCTTCATCATCATTGCATCAAACATAAAAGTGTGGAGTGGATACACTATTATAGCAGCAAAATGCAAGATAGAAATCATATGAACTTACTGTAATTTTTTATAGGAATTGCTGTTAGAATAGTCAATTGTTTATTGTTCTTTGAATTGATGCGGATTGACTTTGCTTTCTAGGTACAAGGTAAAGTAAAATTGCGCAACATTGCAGGCCGATTTAGGCTCGATTGTACGAGAAACCCAATGACCCATTTTATTTTCGTTACTGGTGGTGTAGTTTCATCACTAGGTAAAGGTATTTCAGCTGCTTCTGTTGCTGCACTTTTAGAAGCTCGTGGTTTAAAAGTGACCATGGTAAAAATGGATCCATACATTAATGTCGATCCAGGGACAATGAGCCCATTCCAGCATGGTGAAGTTTTTGTTACAGAAGATGGTGCTGAAACAGACTTAGACTTGGGTTACTACGAACGTTTCTTGCGTCGTGCGAAAATGACCAAACTGAATAATTTCACATCAGGCCGTGTTTACCAGGATGTTCTGAACAAAGAACGCCGTGGTGACTACCTGGGTGGTACTGTGCAAGTTATTCCACACATTACTGACAATATCAAAGAGCGTGTACTTCGTGCAGGCGAAGGTTATGACGTTGCGATCGTAGAGATCGGCGGTACTGTAGGTGACATTGAATCTCTCCCATTCATGGAATCTGTACGTCAGTTAATGGTTGAACTTGGTCATAAACGTACCATGTTAATGCACTTAACGTTACTCCCATACATTAAGTCTGCAGCAGAATTAAAAACCAAACCAACACAGCACTCTGTTAAAGAACTCCTGTCGATTGGTATTCAGCCAGACATTCTCATCTGCCGTACAGAATACGATGTAGATGCAGATACGACGCGTAAGATTGCATTATTTACCAACGTTGAAGCACGTGCCGTTGTGGTATGTAAAGACGCACGTTCGATCTACCAGATTCCACGTACATTCTACGAACAAAATGTTGACGATTTAATTTGTGAACGTTTTGGTTATAACGATCTTCCTGAAGCTGACTTAACAGATTGGGATAACGTTGTAGAAGCACTGCTGAATCCTGAATACACCGTACGTGTTGCAATGGTTGGTAAATACGTTGAACTTCCAGATGCTTACAAATCTGTCAACGAAGCACTTCTACATGCGGGTATTCAAAACCGTGTGAAAGTTCAGATTGACTACGTAAACGCTGAAGAGCTTGAAAGCCAAGATGTAGCAGAAGTATTGAAAGATGCTGATGCGATTCTGGTTCCTGGCGGTTTTGGTGAGCGCGGTACTGAAGGCAAAATGAAGGCGATTCAGTTCGCACGTGAGAACGGTGTGCCGTTCCTCGGTATTTGCTTGGGTATGCAGTTGGCTGTGATCGAATACGCACGTAATGTTGCTGGTATTGCAGATGCGACTTCGACTGAATTTAACCGTTCAACGAAATCTCCATTGATTGGTTTAATTACTGAATGGTTAGATGAGCGTGGTGAAGTTCAGCAACGTTCTGCTGATTCTGATCTGGGTGGTACGATGCGTCTTGGCGCGCAAAAATCTGAACTGGTTGCAGGGACTAAAACTGCAGAAGTTTATGGTTCTGAAGAAATCATCGAGCGCCATCGTCACCGTTACGAGATGAACAACCGTTATATCCCAGTGCTGGAAGAAAAAGGCATGAAGATTTCTGGTTATTCTCCGGTACAGCATTTGGTAGAAACTGTTGAAATTCCTGCACATCCTTGGTTTATTGCAGTACAATTCCACCCGGAATTTACCAGCTCGCCACGCGATGGTCACCCATTGTTTGCCGGTTTCATTGATGCTGCGAAAAAGCAGTACCAAAAAACCAAATAATCGGTGCGTAGGACACAACTAGGGAAGTTTAAATGTCGCAATTAAAACCACAAGAAATTGTACGTTTGGGCGATATACAAATGGCAAATCATTTGCCATTTGTATTATTCGGCGGAATGAATGTACTTGAATCTAAAGACCTGGCTTTTGAAATCGCAGAGACTTATGTCGATATCTGCACACGTTTGGGCATTCCTTATGTGTTCAAAGCCAGCTTTGATAAAGCCAACCGTTCAAGCCTGAACTCTTTCCGTGGGCCTGGCCTGGAAAAAGGTCTCGAGTGGTTAGCTGACATTAAAAAACACTTTAATGTACCGATCATCACCGATGTGCATGAGCCGTACCAAGCGGCTCCTGTTGCAGAAGTGGCAGACATTATTCAATTGCCAGCTTTCTTAAGCCGTCAGACGGATCTTGTTGAAGCAATGGCAAAAACCGATGCGATCATCAACATCAAAAAAGCCCAGTTCCTGGCTCCACACGAAATGCGTCATATTTTGCATAAGTGTCTGGAAGCCGGAAATGACAAGCTGATCATTTGTGAACGCGGTTCGGCATTTGGCTATAACAATCTGGTTGTAGACATGCTGGGCTTCGACATCATGAAAGAAATGAATGTCCCGGTGTTCTTTGATGTAACCCATGCCTTACAAACCCCAGGCGGCCGTGCAGATTCTGCCGGTGGTCGTCGTGCGCAAATTACAACGCTTGCACGTGCGGGTATGGCAACGGGTCTTGCAGGCTTGTTCTTGGAAGCACATCCAGATCCGGAAAAAGCCATGTGTGATGGTCCATGTGCGCTGCGCATGTCTCAGCTTGAGCCGTTCCTGGCACAGCTAAAAGAATTGGATACCTTGGTTAAAGGTTTCGAAAAGTTAGATACACACTGAGTTTATCACTCTTGCGCTGCCGTATAGGCAGCTCATATTAATCAACTGAGGAATAGTTCATGAGCCAAATCGTTGACATTCGTGCACGTGAAATTTTGGACTCTCGTGGTAACCCTACCATCGAAGCAGACGTAATCTTAGCATCTGGCGTAGTTGGCCGTGCATGTGCACCATCTGGTGCTTCAACTGGTTCTCGTGAAGCTTTAGAACTTCGTGATGGCGATAAAGCGCGTTACTTAGGTAAAGGCGTTAAAACTGCGGTAAATAACGTAAATACGTTAATCCGTGACGCTTTGGTCGGTAAATCAGTATTCGAACAAAAAGACATCGATAACACGATGATCGCGCTTGACGGTACTGAAAACAAAGAAAAACTAGGTGCAAACGCAACTTTGGCAGTGTCTTTGGCTGCTGCTCGCGCTGCTGCTGAAGAAAAGAAAATTCCTCTTTTCCAATACATCGCAGATCTTCGCGGTCAAACGATTCTAACCATGCCTGTACCAATGATGAACATCATCAATGGTGGTTCACATGCAGACAACAACGTCGATATTCAAGAATTTATGATTGAGCCAGTAGGCTTCACTTCATTCTCTGAAGCGCTACGTGCCGGTGCTGAAATCTTCCATTCACTTAAATCAGTTTTAAACAAAAAAGGTTTAAACACTGCGGTAGGTGATGAAGGTGGTTTTGCGCCGAACTTACGTTCAAACGAAGAAGCAATCACAGTTATTCTTGAAGCAATTGGTCAAACTGGCTACAAAGCAGGTTCTGACATCATGCTTGCGCTTGACTGTGCATCTTCAGAATTCTACAAAAATGGTCAGTACATTCTTGCTGGCGAAGGCAACAAAGCGTTCACAAGCAACCAGTTCTCTGACTATTTGGCAGGTCTTGTACACCAGTACCCAATTATCTCGATCGAAGATGGTCTGGACGAATCTGACTGGGAAGGCTGGTCTTACCTGACTTCTATTCTTGGCGACAAGATCCAGTTGGTTGGTGACGACTTGTTCGTAACGAACCCGAAAATTCTGCAACGTGGTATCAACGAAAAAGTGGGTAACTCGATTCTGATCAAATACAACCAGATCGGTACCTTGACTGAAACTTTAGATGCCATCTACCTTGCGAAAGAGAATGGTTACTCTACTGTAATTTCACACCGTTCAGGTGAAACGGAAGATTCAACGATTGCTGATCTTGCAGTAGGTACAGCAGCGGGTCAAATCAAGACTGGTTCACTTTGCCGTTCTGACCGTGTAGCGAAATATAATCAATTACTTCGTATTGAAGAATTGACTAATGCTGCATATCGCGGTAAAGCTGAGTTCAAAGGTTTGAACTAAGCGACTTATGTCAATGTTAAATGTATTCGACTCGACTGCGAGTAAAGTACTGTTGGGCCTTGCGATCATTTTGATCGCAGGGTTTCAATATTTATACTGGTTTGGTGAAGGTGGTTATCATGATCATCAGCAACTGACCCAGAAAATCCAGCAACAGATGGAATTGAATGATGAGCTGAAAGAGCGTAATCGCGTTCTGGCGGCAGAAGTTTATGATTTGAAGAATGGTATTGAAGCCATCGAAGAACATGCGCGTTTAGATCTTGGTCTGATTAAGCCACGCGAAACTTTTATTCAAATGAGCACGATCAGTACTCAATATAAACCGATCTATCTTAATCCTAATTTTAAAGTAGACCTGCGAACCAATGAGTCAGCCGAAGCACCAACCACACCCTAAACTTTGGGTCATTCTTCCAGCTGCAGGTTCCGGTAGCCGTTTCTCCAAAACAGAACTGAAACAATATCAGATGATTCAAGAGCGAACTGTTCTTGAACATACGGTGGCTCGTCTGAATCAACTGCCTTTGGCGGGTTATGTCCTGGCGATTGGTGAACAGGACAACGTCGCAAAAATGCTGCCATTTTCCAGTCAAGAGAAAGCCCATTTCTGTCTGGGCGGTGCCGAGCGGGTGAATTCCGTGTTAAATGCACTCACGTATTTATCTCAAATCGCTTCTGAAGATGAGTGGGTGCTGGTACATGACGCGGCGCGTCCCTGTGTCGGTCTGGATTGTCTGCAACAGTTAGTCAATACGGCGATTACAAATGATCAGGCTGCGATTCTGGCGATTCCAGTAAGAGATACACTTAAGCGTGTAGTAACCAATTTTGATATTGAGGAAACAGTGGATCGCTCAATGCTATGGCAGGCACAAACACCACAAATGGCCAAGCTAGGTGTGTTGAAACGGGCGATTGAGCAGGCTTTGCAAGATGGTGCTACGATTACTGATGAAGCCAGTGCGCTGGAACATATCGGCGAACAGGTGAGTGTAGTACAAGGGCGTTCCGATAATATTAAAATTACCTATCCGGACGATCTGGAACTGGCCAAACTGATTTTACAGGCTCAGGCTTAAAAATATATTCAAATAATATTTAAATAAAAGCAGAATAAATCTGGCTATAGCGATCTATTCGCTATAGCTTTCACTTATAATTTTGCCATCATTCTTTTTCACCTTTTGGCCAATGATACCTTCACAGCAGTATCGGTTTTTACGTCACTCTTTGCGTGATGGACGTAGTATTAACCCGCAAGATTCATCTCGATGGACCAAGTTGCACCTTGATCCCTGGTTATTGTGCTTTCTAGTTCTCAATGCAATCCTGGGTTTAATGGTGGTGTATAGCGCGACATCCGAAGACTCTGGCATGGTGGTACGTCAGGCGATCAGTTTTGGAATTGGTTTTGTGCTGCTGTTTATCTGTGCGCAGATTCCACCGAAAGTCTATCAGGCGATTAGTCCATACCTGTATGCCTTCGGGATCTTCATGCTGCTTCTGGTCTTTGTGATTGGTGAAAAACGCTTGGGTGCAACCCGCTGGATTACCTTGCCGGGGGTAGGAAGCATGCAACCGAGTGAGGTGATGAAATTTGCGATGCCTTTGATGATGGCATGGTATTTTGCACGTAAGCCGTTTCCTCCCAAATTTTTGCATATTGTGGGGGCTCTGATTTTATTGGGCGTACCATTTGTTTTGGTGGCGCTTCAGCCTGACTTGAACATTGGCTTGGTGATTCCCGGTATTTTTGTTCTATTTTTAAGTGGGATGTCGTGGCGTCTGATTGGTGGTGCAGCCGCTGCAGTAGCCGTGGCAGCTCCGGCTGCATGGATGTTTGTATTACAAGAGTATCAAAAAAAACGTATTACCACGTTATTTGATCCGGAATCGGATGCCTTGGGTGCAGGCTGGAATATCATCCAGTCCAAAATTGCGATTGGTTCAGGTGGTTCCACGGGCAAAGGCTATACCGAAGGTACCCAATCACATTTAGGTTATCTGCCTGAACATCATACTGACTTTATTATGTCGACTTATGCCGAAGAATTCGGTTTTATCGGTGTTTTCCTGCTGTTTAGTTTATTCACTGCCATTATTATTCGCTGTCTGATGATTGGTTTAAACAGCTTTCATAACTTTGGCCGTTTATATGCTGGAGCCATGGGACTGACTTTCTTCTTCTTTGTATTTTTAAACTCAGGCATGGTGAGCGGGATTTTACCTGTAACTGGAGATCCATTACCGCTCATGAGTTATGGTGGAACGGCAGTGATTTCCATGCTGGCCGGGATGGGCATTGTGATGTCGATTCATACCCATCGATAAATCATTCTAAAAGTCGGACTGGTTCCGGCTTTTTATATACTTAAAATAAGTTGTTTTAAAAATCCTGTTTTGGCCAGAAGAAAAAAGAAGAATATTTTAGAATTCGTATGAAATTAAAAAGCCCTCAAATGAGGGCTTTTTAATTTCATACTTTAACTGAGAAACCAGGTGTAATAACCCCAGATCATTAAAGGCCATGCTAGGAAAGGGCTAAACAACCATTTCCAGAACCAGTGGCGCGGTATAAAGCCAACACCATGGACAAAGCCTCCAGAAATACCAATCATGATATACATCATGGCACTATGGCTATATTCACCATTGGCATCCAGCATTGCGGAAGGATGAACCAATAACACGGCTGCGAGAGGAAAAGCCAGGAGGCAGGAAATCATCATCGCAAATTTGTTTGGTTTCTTGTCTACAACGGTTTTCTCAAGCGCAGCTTCTGTCATGTTTTATTCCTCATCCAGGTCTTGGTGTTGTTCCATGTAAATAGCAGCAATCACACTGGCAAAACATGCCATCAGTACACCCAGAATCCAGGCAAAATACCACATAGTTGTCTCTCCTTAAGACATAGCCTTAGTACAGGCTATGTGAATTATCTTCAATGTGTTTGTTGGTAATCACGCCCCACATCTTGTAATAACACCAAGTGGTATAGATCAGGATCAGTGGAACAAAGATACAGGCAGCAACGGTCATAACGGTTAAGGTATTTTTACTAGATACCGCATCCCACATGGTCAGACTTGCAACCGGGTTAATGCTTGAAGGCATCAGGAAAGGAAACAGGGCAAAACCGGCAGTCAGGATGGCACCGATGACAGCCAGAGATGAACCCAGGAAGCTCAGGCCTGCTTTGTTTTTACCTGCTGCCAAGACAATGATCAAGCCACCCAAAATGCCGGCAATAGGCGCTGCCATCGTGATTGGATAAGTCGAATAGTTGTTCATCCAGCCTGGATTAGCATTGGTCAATACTTCTTTTGCAAGCGGATTGGCAACACCATTGGTATCAAAAGGTGTAACCAAGGTATAGCCTTGAATACCACCAAAATACAACCATGCACCGGCTGCCAGAAAGGTAGCCAGATAAACCAGACCCATGATTTGCGTTGCTTTGGCAGAACGTTGGCGTAGGTCACCATCTGTACGCAGCATTAACCATGCACCACCATGTGCACATAGCATCGATAAACTGACCAGACCACAGACAATCGCAAACGGATTCAGCAGGGCAAAGAAGCTACCAGTATAAGTAGAACGTACAGTTTCATCTAAAGTAAATGGTACACCCAGGAACATGTTGCCGAATGCCACACCGAAGACCAATGCAGGCACTGCACCACCAATGGCTAGACCCCAGTCCCATGAATTGCGCCATTTGGTATTTTCCAGTTTTGAGCGATAGTCAAAACCGACCGGACGCAGGAATAGGGCAAACAGTACCAGCAACAGTGCCCAGTACATGCCAGAGAAGGCGGTTGCATAGACCATTGGCCAGGCAGCGAACAAAGCACCGCCGGCAGTAATAAACCAGACTTGGTTACCGTCCCAATGCGGGGCAATGGTATTGATCGCTGCACGGCGCTCGCTATCATTTTTGCCCACAAATGGCATGATCGCCATGGAGCCCATATCGAAGCCATCGGTGAGGGCAAAGCCAATCAGCAATACGCCGACCAGCACCCACCAAATGATTTTTAATAATTCATATTCGATCATGCGTGAGTCTCCTCATTTGCCTTCTCTGCAGCTGCAAGCTTTTCAAAATGGTATTTACCGGTATGCAGTGAGCTTGGGCCAAGACGTGAGAACTTGATCATCAGATACATCTCGATAATCAGTAACACGGTATAGAATGCTGCCAATGCAAGGATTGAACCCCAGACATCACCTGTACTTAAGCTTGATGCTGAAAGATGCGTCGGTAATACCTCACCAATGGTCCAAGGTTGACGACCTACTTCTGCCACATACCAGCCAGTTTGCGCAGCAACCCAAGGCAGAGGAAGTGCAAATAATGCAAATTTCAATAACCATGGTTTGTTTTCAGCATTACGTTTTGCTACCGCAAAAGTTGCCAGTGCAAATAGAAGTAGCATCAAGAAGCCAGAAGCAACCATGGCACGGAAGGCCCAGAACAGACTTGGTACGTGTGGAATGGTATCTTTAGCAGCTGCTTTGATTTGCTCTTCAGAGGCATCAACGACATTTGGCGTGTATTTCTTCAGCAGCAGACCGTAACCGAGGTCTTTTTGGCTTTCTTCAAAAGCGGTTTTCAGTTCTGGAGACTGATCACCAGCACGTAATTTTTCCAGTTGCGAATAGGCCACCATACCATTACGGATACGCGCTTCATGCTGAACCAGCAGGTCCTTAATACCTGTAACTTGTTCAGTCGTAGAACGTGTAGCAATCAGACCCATTACATAAGGAATTTTCACTGCATAATCTGTAGTCATGGTTTCCTTATTCGGAATACCGAACAAAGTAAATGGTGCAGGTGCAGGGTGAGTATCCCATTCTGCTTCAATCGCTGCCAGTTTGGTTTTTTGTACATCACCTAGCTCATAACCTGATTCATCACCCAGTAAAATCACTGAAAGTGTAGAAGCAAGCCCGAAGATGGCTGCAATGGCAAAAGAACGGCGTGCAAACGGCAAGTCACGTTTTTTCAGCATGTAGTAACTTGAAATAGCCAGGACGAATATGGCACCTGTGACATAACCGGCAGATACGGTATGCACAAATTTAACCTGAGCAACCGGGTTAAATATCAGAGCAGCAAAGTCCACCATTTCCATACGCATGGTTTCGTAGTTGAATACAGAACCAACCGGGTTTTGCATCCAGCCATTGGCGATCAGAATCCACAGCGCAGACATGTTCGAACCTAAAGCTACCAGCCAGGTCACTGCCAGATGTTGCACTTTGGACAGGCGATCCCAGCCAAAGAAGAACAAGCCAATAAAGGTCGATTCAAGGAAGAAGGCCATCAAACCTTCAATCGCCAGCGGTGCACCGAAAATATCACCGACATAATGCGAGTAATAAGCCCAGTTGGTTCCGAACTGGAACTCCATGGTCAGGCCTGTGGTTACCCCTAAGGCAAAGTTAATACCAAACAGTTTTCCCCAGAACTTGGTCATGTCTTTATAGATTTCTTTGCCGGAAATCACATAGGTGGTTTCCATAATGGCAAGCAGAAAAGCCAGGCCTAAAGTCAGTGGAACAAAAATAAAGTGATACATCGCGGTCATGGCGAACTGGAACCGCGAGAGATCGACCACGCTTTCAGAAATCATCAACGTGTCTCCTGGATTTGGGAAGGATTGCCGGCGATACGCTCGGCGACTTGGTTATCAAAATTTTTAGGAATCGTAGGCGCATCAAACCAGATATTTTTAATGATCATCAGTAAAATAACCTTGATAATTAAAATAGCGGTTATTTCTCTAACCACTCTCTGGTTTAGATTTTTGGGAACTAAGCTCATTCGACTAAGCCTGTCTGTGACTTGTTGTATATTATTAATCTATTGTAACTAAAAAATAAATAGACGATACAATTTAAATAAATATATATTTATAAATATTTGAAAATAATAGATATATATTTATATGAGTTAAAATTTATTCTAAATATTTTTTATTATTTTATGTAATTTTATTGTTTTTTTAAATCCGACTAAAATGCTTATATTTATATATTTGAATGTAGATTGTTTTAGTTGGATTAATGCTTTTTAATCTGATTAAAATGCTTGGTTTTAAAATAAAGAATAAAATTAATCAAACTATTTTGGTTGGTTTTATAAGGGTTGAATATCAGTGTCACAATCTTTCTCATCATTTTATATTGATAAAAAACACGCCAAAAAAAGAACATGCTGGAAACATGTTCTTTTTAAGCTTGGTGAGGGTGGCTAGACTTAGAAGTCGTAACGCATGCCTAGAGATAGACCAGTTGCATCTTCGCCACGTGCACCACCCACGTTATTTGAACGTGCTTGAGCCCACGGTGTTAAGTTTGAATTTTCATCATTCAGTACAGTTGCCAAGTTTGCATATACACGTACTGCTTTGTCTAAACGATGTTCTACACCAAGTGCCAATAATGTTGCATTTGCATCATCTGCATCGACATCGCGGTGGAACACTTGACCACGTAGATACGTTTTTGGTGCAAATTTATAGTCAGCTGCTACTCCAAATACTTGAGCATCTGGGTTTGCTTCAGAATTATCATGTTGAAGGAATTGGTATAAACCGCCCAAGTTGAATTCAGGTGTGATTTTGTAAGCACCTGCGATACGGAAACCATCGCGCTCACCACGACCTGCATCTTCTTCATAATGTTCATAGGCAGCAGCAAAATCAACTTTACCTTCTTTATAGGTTAAAGCGAGGTCGTATGCTTTATCATCGCGATTATCTTTATTGGTAGTAGTTGTGGTTCCCGGTACGACTACTGTTACTGGACCATTCACAGTTTCAATTACAGTAGTTTTTGGTGAAGACGTTGACACGCTATCAGGGCTATTACCTTCGTGTAAAGAAAGTGCTGCTAAAACATTAAAGCCGCCGCCAAACTTAGGTGATTTATATTCAATGGTATTGTTATTACGTTCATCAAAACGCAAGTTGCCAGCACGTGTGACGTTACGAACATCACCGACCATATCACCAAAGAAGTTGACCGGGCCACGTGCTACTTTGAATGGGCTGTCAAAACGGCCGATACGCGCTTGACCGAAATCACCTTTTAAACCAACAAAAGTATCGCGAGTTGCAAATTCAACATCATCGTTTGCAGAACCACTTGCAAAGTTAATTTCCTGTTCGATTTGACCAAATACGGTCATACCATTTTCTAATTTTTGTTCAGCTTTAAAACCCAAGCGTGAAGAATTTGAAGAAAGACCTACTTCGTTATAATCCTGGCCATCATCCAGATAATCTAAAGAAACGTGTGCACGACCATACACTTTAACATCAGCCGCGGCTGCCATCACTGGTGTTAAAATTGTTGCCCCGATTGCTAATGCAGATAACGTTTTTTTCATGTGTTGCTCCAATAAAGACTTTTTTATTCATCGTCTTAAAAACAAGTTTCAGTATTGTTTTGAAACATCTACTGCTCTATTGGTGCCAAGTATTCATTACAAATAAGTCAATATGATTAAGGAAATATTTCAGAAATATTAAAGACAATCATTGCCTTATTTTTTATAGGATTATGAGTGGGATTAGCAGGATTAATACAAATGCAGCTAAGTTCGGTGTTTGCTGCAAAACCTAAAAATAGGCTAGGTGACTTTTACTGATATTTGAGTGGTTTAATCAAGAGTGAAATACACTAGACATAAAAAATGGAGCCGAGGCTCCATTTTTAGGTATTAAGAATAGCTTAAAGGGCAGCTTTAATTTTCTCGGCCAGCGCTTTGATTTTTTCTTGGTCGCCCATCTGTGCGGCATGTTTGCCCAGATTGTGCAAAGAGGTAGGAACCAGATGGAAATGTACGTGTGGTACGGTCTGACCCGCTGCGGCACCTGATAATTGCATCAGCACGATACCGTCCACACCTAAACCTTTTTCAATGGCTTTTGCAACCTTCTGTACGATCTGAATCGTATAGGCTGCAGCTTCAGGTGGTAGATCCAGTAAAGTGATCGCCGGAGTTTTCGGAACCACCAGAGTATGACCTTCTGCCTGAGGCATGATGTCCATAAATGCAAGAACCTGGTCATCTTCATACACTTTTATCGCAGGAAGTTCACCGCGTAGAATTCGTGCAAAAATATTCTGATCATCATAAGTCATAAGTACATTCCTTGAGCGTTATTAAACTGAATTATTTACAGTTCAATTCTTTCTGACGATCTTTGATCGCGTCAAGACGTTGTTGCTCTTTTTCCGAGAATTTTGGCTTGGTTGTATAGCAATTGTCATTACCAAACTTGGCTTTTGCTTCAGGATCTTTGAAACAGAAACCTTTAGACGCATAAATCACGTCATGATCATTTTTTAATTTTTTGCACTCTTGTTCAGATGCAAGAACCGATGTTGAAGCCCCGAACAAAGTTGCAAAGCCAATCAATGCTGCAACAGAAAATTTCTTCATGAGAGTTTCCTCTGGGTTATCCACTATATGTGCCTGCCTACTAGTCACAATATGAGGTTTCGTTATCATTATTCAATGGCGAGATATTACTCGATGGTAATATTACTCCATGATTCATACATTTTCACAGCACTGGAAAAATCACTGTTTTTATCCGACAGGTCGCTGGCTGCCTGAATCAGATTCTGGGTTAAAGATAACACAGGTGCAGAAAGTTTGGCTTCACGCGCAAGGTCGATTGCGATACCTGTATCTTTGGCCAAGAGTTGCAGGGCAAAGGTTACAGGAAAACTGCGGTTTAAAATACGCTGCGGCAAAACGGTTTCAGTCACCATGCTTTTACCACTTGAAGCATTAATACAATCCAGCGCTTCATGCAAGTTTACCCCATGCGCTTTTAGTGTAGTAAAGCCTTCTGCGACGGCACACAGGTTTACAGCCATTAACATATTATTTACGGCTTTCACTGCAAAACCCGCGCCAGATTCACCGACATGCTTGATCAGCTTGCCAAATGCCTGCATCGCAGGAAGGGCTTTTTCATAGCCCTCTGCATTGCCGCCCACCATCACGGTTAATGTACCATTCTCAGCACCAACGGTTTGGCCGCTGACCGGTGCATCCAGAAAGATTACCCCATGTTTAGCCAATTGTACTGCCAATTTTTGGGCAGAATCCGGTACACCACTGGTGCAGTCGACCCAGACTGAACCGGATTTAAGCGACAGATTTTCCAGAAGTCGTTCAACGTCAGCGCTAGTTGGCAGGCAGGAAAAAATCACATCTGCCTGTACGGCCTGTTCCAGTGTGACGGCTTGGGTGCCATATTCAGCCGCATGTTGCTCTGCCTTGTTAAAGCTGCGGTTCCAGACATAGACCGTATCAAAATGCTTGGGTAAATGTGCTGCCATACGAAAACCCATTGCACCTAGGCCGATAAATGCCACTGATTGAATCATGCTGTACCCTCTGAATATGTTTAAATCTATTGATAATTTTTAATATTTTTCTGGTGCGAGAAATCTGCTTTAAGCATCAAGACGTGTGGAGCGCTGCACCAGCCAGGTCGTCATTTTTGGCCAGAATGTATTGGCTGTTTTCTGGTTCGACATTAGTCCAAGATGACCACCCGGTATAAGAGTAAACGTCTTATCCTGGCTACTTGTCAATTCCATCAAAGGCTTAGCTGACTGTTCTGTGACAATCTGGTCGGTTTGACCTGCACCTACCAATAGGGAGCAGCTGATATTTTTAAGATCAACAATACGACCATCTAAAGTGATAGAACCGTATTTTAAAGGATTTTGCAGCCATAAATGCAGAACCATGTCCTGATTAATCCCGCCCGGATAATCGATCATCTTGTTCAGGAAATTCCCCATGGTGGCATGTTCATAGACATCTTCGACATGATCCAGATTCAGCAAAAACTGCTTCTGGCTTTTTAGCCAGCCAATCGGATCAAGTAATTTAAAGCCCAAGGCATTTACAATACCCGGCGTATGAATATATTGCTTCGGGATCAATCCTTGATGAATGGCCTGTTGCAAATTCTTATTTTTAGAAATCAGTTTATTGGTCGTAGAAAAAAGTTTGCCGACACGTCCTGACGCATAACTGTCGATAGGACTGCCCACCACGATCAGATTCTTGACATGTTCAGGCGAATGCAGGGCTGTATAGAGCGTGACAAACACCCCAGCCATACTCCAGCCGTGTAAGGAAATGAACTGACTGCCTGAATGCTTGCAGATGGTTTCAATGGATTGAGGAATGGCTGCATCGATAAAAGATAAAAAATTCAGGTGACGGTGCTTAAAGTTAAAGCGTTTCCATTCCACCAGATAGACATCAAAACCGCTATGCTGAAAATGCTTGACCAGAGAGCGATAAGGATACAGATCATAGATATCCATATTAATGGCTAACGGTGCGATGAAAACCAGAGGCTCCTTATATTTTTTCTCAGGTGAAGCGTAATAACGAATCTTGCAAAACTCGGTGCCGGCAATATATTCAAAAGGGGTTTTTTGCGACAGGATCAGTGAGGAGGCATTAAACACCCGGGTGCTGAGGTGTTTCAATTTTTTTTGCTGGCGCTGAAAGTTTTGTTTTAACTGAATCATGTAAATAAAATATCCGTATCCGCGGGAGGATTGATCGAAGTCTAAGCAATAATCGCTTATTATGCCTTGACCTGAAATAGCTTAGGCGCTCAAAATGTTGGCAAATTTTTACAAAAGGCAGCCTGAGGGCTGAGGTAAAGCGATGAGCCAGCAAGACGATATTTCTTACCAATTAGAAACTTTAGCCATTCGTACCGGTCATACCCGCACTTTTGAAGGTGAGCATGGCGAACCGATTTTTCTAACATCGTCTTTTGTGTATGAAAATGCTGCAGAAGCCGCAGCTAAATTCTCAGGCCAGGAGCCGGGCAATATCTATTCTCGCTTTACCAATCCGACCGTTGCCATGTTTGAAAAGCGTCTGGCTGCACTTGAAGGTGCAGAGCGCGCCGTCGCCACCAGTTCGGGTATGGCAGCCATTATGGCAGTGATGATGGCATTCTTAAAAGCCGGCGATCATGTGATTTGTTCACGTGCAGTCTTCGGTTCTACGGTTTCCATGTTTGAAAAATATGTCGCAAAATTTGGTGTCAGTGTTGATTTCGTCGATTTGACTGATCTTGATGCATGGAAAAATGCCATCAAGCCTGAAACTAAAATTCTCTTTGTTGAATCTCCATCCAATCCTTTAGCAGAAGTAGCCGATATACATGGACTCGCCGATATTGCGCATGCCAATGATGCTTTACTGGCGATTGATAACAGCTTCTGTACCCCAGTATTACAACAACCAATCAAATTTGGTGCTGACCTTGTTGTATATTCAGCTACAAAGTACCTTGATGGTCAGGGCCGTGCATTAGGCGGCGCAGTCGTGGGTAATCACAAGCTGCTTGAAGAAATTTTTGGCTATGTGCGTACCACTGGTCCTTCAATGAGCCCATTCAATGCCTGGGTTTTCCTGAAAGGCTTGGAGACACTACGTTTGCGTATGCGTGAACATTCAGCAAGTGCACAGCAACTGGCTGAATTTCTGAATCAGCATTCAAAAGTAGAAAAAGTATATTATGCGGGCCTGCCTGAGCATGTCGGTCATGAACTGGCAGCCAAACAGCAGAGCGGTTTTGGCGGTATTGTGTCTTTTGAAGTGAAAGGTGGCCGTGAGGAAGCATGGACTGTCATCGACAATACCCAGTTTATCTCGATTACCGGCAATCTGGGCGATGTGAAATCGACTATTACCCATCCGGCAACCACGACACACGGTAAATTGTCGCCTGAAGCCAAAGAAGCTGCCGGTATTCGCGAAGGTTTGATTCGCGTATCTGTTGGTTTGGAAGAGATTGGTGATATTATCCAGGATATTCGTCGCGGTTTAGACCTGATTTAATTTTATAAATTTATGTTCGGAGATATTTATGAACATTAACATGTTGATGCAGCAAGCTCAGCGCATGCAGAAAGAAGTTGAAAATAACGTAAAAAAAGCCAAAGAAGAGCTTGCGCAAACTGAAGTGCATGCCGAGGCGGGTGGTGGTCTAGTGAAAGTAACCATGACTTGCCGTAACGTGGTGAAACGTATCGAAATCAATCCTGAATTACTTCAGGATGATCCAGACATGATTGAAGACCTGATTGCAGCTGCAATGAATGATGCAGCACGTCAGGCAGAAGTGGTATCTGACGAAAGAATGAAAGCAGCAAACTCAGGCATGGGTTTGCCGCCTGGTCTTGCAGGTATGTTCTAAGGAAGAATGCGCAATGTTTAGTGATCGTTTTGATCAACTCGTTCAAGCATTACGCATTTTGCCAAGCGTTGGGCCGAAATCGGCTCAACGTATGGCATTGCATATGATCATGAAAAATCGTGAGGGTGCTATTGGTCTGGCACATGCGCTGACTGAGGCAACCAATTACATTCATGAATGTTCAGTCTGTCATTCTTTGACCGAAGACGAAGTCTGCAATATCTGTACTTCGCTGGATCGTGATGATGAATTGCTTTGCGTAGTAGAATCACCTGCAGATGTCATGGCGATTGAACAAAGTGGCAGCTTCAGAGGTAAATATCATGTATTGGGTGGACATTTATCGCCACTGGATGGTATTGGACCAGAAGAAATCGGTATTCCGTACTTATTGCACCGTTTGGCCAATGGTCAGGTGAAAGAAGTGATTCTGGCGACCAATGCTACGGTAGAAGGTCAGGCCACGGCGCATTATCTGGTTGAGGCCAGCAAACATTTGCCGATCCAGATGACCCGAATTGCCCAAGGCGTACCTCAAGGTGGTGAGCTGGAATATGTCGATAGCCATACCTTGAGTCAGGCAGTACATAACCGGATGCGCATGAAGTAAGCTGAGCTTAAATATCTTGTTAGTTTTAATATAAAAAAGATATTAATTAGAATATAAAACCTGATAAGTAAGCGCCATTTTTTGGGAAATAGGGCAGAATTGACCTTATTTTTTATACAAAAATTCTATAGATCAGTTAATATGGATCTATCGAGAATCTAATCTTAGACTCAGTTCTATGTTTCAATTTATTCAACATCAAAACGACTTAACTCATGTACTGAAGCTGATGGATCAGAATTTAGTGTATGGGCTGGATACCGAGTTTATCAAGGTTGATACCTTATGGCCTAAGCTGGGTGTTTTTCAGATTAACGTAGACAACAAGGTCTATTTGTTGGATGGAACCACGCTGGATCTGACTGAGTTCCTTAATAAAATTTTTAACGCACAGCAGAATATTTTTCACGCTTGTAGTGAAGATATCGACCTGATCTATCACTATACCCAGAAGAAATCGCTGAGTAATGTATTTGACACTCAGGTTGGCATGTCTTTTCTTGGGCATGGTCTGCAAGTCAGCTATCAAAATGCATTGAAGCAGATGCTGGAAGTCGATATCGAAAAAGACCAGACCCGTTCTGACTGGTTGGCGCGTCCACTCAGTTCCGAACAGTTGCTCTATGCTGCCAATGATGTGCATTATCTGGTGCAACTGTCAGAGAAAATTAAACAGGATCTGGATTCGAAAGATCTGCTGGATTTTGCCTTGCAAGATTGCCGTTTTCTGACTCAGGAAATTGGCGAAGATACCCCAACTGCCTTGTTGTATCAGGATGTCGGCAATTACCGGCATTCACGCCGTCAGCTGATGCAATTGCAGCAATTAATGGTTTGGCGTGATCAGATTGCCAAAGCACTGAATCAGCCACGCAGTTTCATTTTGAAAAATGCCAGCATGATTGATCTGGTGGAAAAATTCCCGCGCAATAATTTCCAGCTGAGTCATGTGAAAGACATTCGTTCGAATGTGGTTCGTGAGCATGGCAAAACCATTTTAGATTTATTGAAATTCCTGCCGGAGCCGGCAAATTGGCCTTTACGTCTGGCACGTCCAATTCGCCATTCTTCCAAAGATATTGGCGAAAAAATTGATTCAATTATTCAACATGTGGTCAATGAAACCTCGATTCCCAAAGAAGTGCTGATGCGCAAGAAATGGTTGAATGCACTGTATCAGCATGTAGTTTTTCACAAGGATGAACAGGATCTGCCGGATTATCTGCTTGGGTGGCGCTATGAGTTATTAACTCGGCCACTGATTCAGGTATTGCATCAGGACGAATCTTATCTGTCTACCCAGATGAAAGTCAGCGAGTGATTAGCTACAGGATTGGTTAAAGAAAAAGCAATTATACAAAATCACGACTGATGCATGAGACGTGGCTAATGTTTCTGTCTTTTTTTTGATGTATCCTTGCGGTTGTTTTTCCAGAAAAGTCGTTTGAAATATGCAAGTGTCTATCTACAAATCCAGTAAAAAAAGTGAAATGTATCTGTATGTGGCGCGTCCTGCGAATGAAAGCGAAGCTGAAACATTCGAACCTTTAAGCGTATTGACTGAAGCAGTACAGGCAGCATTTGGACGTGCGACTTTTGTCATGCATCTTGAATTAAGCGAATCACGTAAACTGGCACGTGCCAATGTCTTGCATGTCATGGATTCTATTGAAACCCGCGGTTTCTTCCTGCAAATGCCACCAGAAGGCTTGATTGATCCAAATGCGGTCGCACCAGAAGGTTTACGCGGTGCTTAATGTTAATTCAGGAGTTGTGAAATGAATGGTTATGTGGCTGTATTAGACTCAATTCCTGAACAGAGCATTGCCGTAGCAGTTTATTTGCTCGGCAGCCTGATTGCTTTATGGTGCTGGTATGG
>NZ_JBLVOM010000243.1:25660-32408 GCF_053543775.1 Acinetobacter endophylla
TATGGCGTAACCAAACGTCTACCTAAACCTATGGGCGGTTTTTTGTGGATTGTGGCCTTTGCCATTCTGTTGACACCGACGGTATCTGAGGGGGCGAATGCTTCTATTGCACCTGCGATCTTCGGTCTGTTATTTGGGGTGCTGACCAAAGAGCAATCCCTGGTTTGGATTAATGCGTCACTTATTTTATTTGTCATTGGGATCGGATCTGTGATTGGCTATTGCTGGTCGACTTATGTGTCGAACAAAAGCAATATTCGTGTTCACGAGAAAAGTTCACCGCTGTAAGTAAAAAATAAGGTTCAATCATGTCTGCTGATATTCAACAATTTTCAGGTACCGATCAGTACATCGCGACTGACAGTTTAAAACTTGCGGTGAAAGCTGCACGCAGTTTGCAAAAACCGTTGCTGGTCAAAGGGGAGCCGGGTACAGGTAAGACTTTACTGGCCGAGCAAGTTGCAGAAAGTCTGGGTTTGGAACTGATCACCTGGCACATCAAGTCTACTACCAAAGCACAGCAAGGTCTGTATGAATATGATGCAGTATCGCGCTTGCGCGATAGCCAGTTGGGTGATGACCGTGTCTATGACATCAAGAACTACATCAAGCCGGGCAAATTGTGGGAAGCATTTACCAGTGAAGAACGCTGTGTTCTGCTGATTGATGAAATTGACAAGGCAGACATCGAGTTTCCAAATGACTTGCTGCATGAACTCGATAAAATGTCGTTCTATGTGTACGAGACAGGCGAGACCATTACCGCAACTCAGCGCCCAATCGTGATCATTACCTCAAATAATGAAAAAGAATTGCCAGATGCTTTCCTGCGTCGTTGCTTCTTCCATTACATCGAATTCCCAGATGAAGCCACCATGCGTGAAATCATTGATGTGCATTTTGCCAATATCTCGACCACACTGGTGAATGAAGCCTTACAGGTTTTCTTTAAATTGCGCCAGATTCCGGGTTTAAAAAAACCACCTTCAACGTCTGAACTGATCGACTGGCTCAGTCTACTCATGGCTGACGACATGCCGGAAGATATTCTGCGCAATACTGATAAATCTAAAGCAATTCCACCTTTGTACGGTGCATTAATCAAGAATGAGCAAGATGTGCAGTTGCTCGAACGTCTAGCATTTATGTCACGTCGTTAAGGGAGAAACACGCATGTTTGTGCGACTGTTTTATACCTTACGCAAATACGGCGTGCCGGTATCGACTCGTGAGCTGATTGACCTGAATCAGGCGGTTGCTGCAGGTCTGGTGTTTGCCGATCAGGATGAATTCTATCAGCTGGCCAAAACCGTCATGGTCAAGGACGAGCGCTATTTCGATAAGTTCGATCGCGCCATGAAAGACTATTTTGATGGTATCGCGACCTTTGATCTGGATGAACTGCTAAATCAGGTGCATAAGCTGCCCAAAGACTGGTTTGATCTGGAGTTGCTGGAAAAGCATTTGACCCCAGAGCAGCGCGAAGAGCTGAAAAAAGCCGGATCGCTGGAAGAGCTGATGAAAATGCTAGAAGAGCGTCTGCGCGAACAGCATAAAAAACATCAGGGTGGTAACAAGATGATTGGTACCGGTGGGACTTCACCCTTTGGTGCTTATGGCGATCATCCTGAAGGCGTGCGTATTGGCGGGCCGGGGCGTAAGCGTTCTGCGGTGAAAGTCTGGGAGCAGCGTCAATACCGCAATCTGGACGATGAGCAGATTTTGGGTAGCCGCCAGATGCAGATGGCATTGCGCCGTTTGCGTAAGTTTGCCCGTCAGGGTGCAGCCGAAGAACTGGATATTGATGGTACGATTCGTGAAACGGCTAAGCAGGGTATTCTGGATGTACAACTGATGCCGGAGCGTCGTAACCGCATCAAAGTTTTAATGCTGTTCGATGTCGGTGGTTCGATGGATGCGCATATTGCCCAGTGTGAAAAGTTGTTCAGTGCTGCGAAAACCGAATTCAAAACCCTGGAATATTTTTATTTCCATAACTGTCTGTATGACTATGTCTGGAAAGACAATGTCCGTCGTTCCAGTTCACGTATGAATACCTGGGATTTGTTCAATACCTATGGGCGCGATTATCGCGTGATTGTAGTCGGTGATGCCAGCATGGCACCCTATGAGCTGAATTCTGTCGGTGGTTCGGTTGAATATATGAATGATGAGGCTGGGCAAGTCTGGTTGCAGCGTCTACGTCAGCATTTTGATAAAACCGCTTGGCTGAATCCTGAAGAAGAAAAATACTGGCATTATACCCATACTATTGGTCTGATCCAGCAAATATTTGAAAATCATATGTTTCCAATGACGCTGAAAGGCATTGAAGACATGACTAAATATCTGGCGCGTTAATTCCATTTATCTATAAGTGACTTTAGTTAGAGTTATTAGTGATTTAAAAAAAATTATTCTAGTATAAAGTCACTCATTATCTCTTATTTAAAATTTCAGGCATGATTATGGCTCATCAAATTAATGGTATTGCGTTACCGAATGAAGAGGGTTTTTTTGGTCAGTATGGCGGTCAGTTTATTCCACCCGATCTGAAACAGGCCATGGATGATATTAATGTGGCCTATCAGGAAATTCGTCAGACTGAAGAATTTCAGAATGAATTGAAAGACCTATTTGCTCATTATGTCGGTCGTCCAAGTCCACTATTTCATGCCAAACGTCTTTCTGAACAGCTCGGTGGAGCCCAGATTTATTTGAAACGTGAAGATCTGAACCATACTGGCGCGCACAAGATTAATCATTGCCTAGGTGAAGCACTACTGGCCAAATATATGGGCAAGACCAAAGTCATCGCAGAAACTGGTGCCGGCCAGCATGGTGTTGCTTTGGCAACTGCATGTGCCTTGGTGGGTATTCCGTGTGAAATTCATATGGGGCAGGTGGATATCGAAAAAGAGCATCCAAACGTCGTCAAGATGAAAATTCTGGGTGCCAAGCTCATTTCTGTGACTCGCGGTACAGCCACACTCAAAGATGCAGTCGACAGTGCTTTTGAAGAATATTTGAAAGATCCGAAAAATTACATCTATGCTATCGGTTCGGTGGTTGGACCGCATCCATTTCCGATGATGGTTCGTGATTTTCAGTCGATTATTGGTGATGAAATTAAAGTTCAGGCCAATGAACGTTTTGGTGCAAATCCTGATTATGTCGTTGCCTGTGTCGGTGGCGGTTCTAATGCAGTGGGTGCATTCACTGCATTTTTAAATGAACCAGATGTGAAACTGGTAGGCGTTGAGCCGGCAGGTCATGGTCTGGATACTGACAAGCACTCAGCAACATTGACTTTAGGTAAACCGAGCCAGTTACATGGGATGGCCTGTTATGTGCTTGAAGATGAACAAGGCGAGCCATTGCCAGTGCATTCAATTGCTTCTGGTCTGGATTATCCGGGTGTGGGGCCGCAGCATAGCTTGCTTAAAGATTTGGGTCGGGTTGAGTATACGACTGCAACCGATCAGGAATGTCTGGATGCATTTATGACCTTGTCCCGTGTAGAAGGGATTGTGCCTGCACTAGAAAGTTCGCATGCGGTGGCTTGGGCAATTCGTGAAGCGGGTAAATTGCCAAAAGATACCAAAATTGTGGTGAACTTATCGGGTCGTGGTGATAAAGACTCAGATTACGTCGCAGAAAAATTAGGTCTAAACTGATTTTATTCAGAATGTTCATATAAAAAAATCCCGATACACGTACCGGGATTTTTTATGCATCAGATATAAAACTTTATCTTGGTGTCACTTAAGTGATCTTCAAATGCCTTAGAGGAAGCTAAATGGTGTTTTAACCTGAGATATATTGCTGTAACTGTTCAATCAATTTGCGTTGGTCATCCATGGCCGCTTTGACCAAATCCCCAATTGAAATCAGACCGATCAGTTTTTCATGTTCGACCACAGGTAAGTGGCGTAGGTGGCGTTCAGTCATCAAAGATAAACAGTCTTCTACGCTAGTAGCTGTATTTACGGTAATCACTTTAGAGGTCATGATTTCATTAACAGTGGTGTCGAATGAGGTTCTTTGCATCAGGGCGATCTTACGCGTGTAATCCCGCTCTGACAAAATCCCCACCACGTTGTCTTCATGGGTTACCACAAGCGCCCCGATTCCTTTATCCGCCATCAAAGTGATGGCCTCTAAAACGGTAGAATCTGGACGGATGGTATAAATAGCTTGATGCATTTTTTCACTGAGCACCTGTGCCACATTGGTCATGCTTAATCATCCTTATTGGTTAATTTATTATTAATCCTAGAGTATGTATTCAACCTGAACATCTCTAAGTGTTTAGGTTTTAGTCTTTATAAATAGCATGTTATTTAAGCAATGTGCAGTCTTTGTTGCGAAAAAAACAGATGACGCATCTGTGCAGCAGTCAGTTTGAGTTTGGTTCCATTGGTATTGAACAGCGCTGGCGTAACATTCAGTCGCGACAGGGTGGGTAATAATGCATTTTCAAAATCTTCAGAATTGATTTTACGTGGAATGTAATCCGGCCAATGTTGCTGGGCATAATTTTTGGCATCCAGCGGATTGAGCCAGAATGGGAAGATACAGTCTTCCTGGTCACGCATCATCGCCCAGCCTTGGTGATATGCGCCCCATAGCTCGCCACAATTCATCAAAGATTTAAGCATCGTGATCTTTAACAGAAAGTTTTTGCAGATCGGATCAAATTGAATAATTTTTCGTGGTTTCATTAGAATAAAGTGCTATTGGAGTTCAGGCTCTATTCTAGAAACTTTATATGAAATTACTGTTTCAGCTTTGCAAGGATTCGTAAGAAAATATGTATTGATTGCTACTTATTGAAAAAAGGGCATAAAAAAACGCCACCTAGGTGACGTTTCTTTATGCTTGCATGGTGGCCATGTTCTGCCAGTACTGGGCTTTGAGTGAATCTCGTTCTACACGGAAACCTTGATAATAAAGTTCTGCTAAAAAAAGCGCTGCTTTACCATGGCCAGCACGAGCGGCTTCTTCAAGCTGTTTTACTGCATCAGCAAAGTTCATTTGCGATTGAATGGTATTCACGGCATCTGCGTACAGATGTTCCAGATCGTGTTGAGAGAGTTGTTGTATCATATAAAAACTCCTTAATTTTAATTATGATTACAGGATAGACTATTTAGTCTAAATACAAATATAAATTAGTATTGTTAAACTAATATTACAAAATAATGGAAAAGTCAACTATTCGATTTTATTTGTTTACTTAAGTTATAGTTTAACTGATTAAACTATACACAACTATAAATATTATTAAGCTACATTGTAAATGGATAGCAAACAATAAGGAGAAGGCCATGATGACAAGAACTTTAGATGGTGTGAAATTTGATATGCCTCCGACTGCAGGTCAAATTATGGAACTTGCCGATTTGCATCGTAAAAAACTCGATCAAGCTATATTCAGTAAACATACCCATCTGGGTGATTATGGACTGGCACAACGTAAAGAAGTCTACGACTTTACCCGTGCGCTGGATGAAAACCAGCGTGAGCAGTTTTATAAGCTTTATAATGGTGAGCTGGTCCGCATTGCAGATGAGGATCGTCTGCATCCGCCTGAAGCAGAAGCGGGTTTAAGTAAATTTGCAATTGCACTGGTATTGCTTGTTGTTGCATTGGTGCTGTATTCAACAATTATTACCAGAATCATGAATTAGTCCTCGAAATAGCAGGATTCAGCTCTTATGAATATTCAGTGCGCTGACTTGAACTTATGTAACTGCGACCATACACTACCTCTAACCTGAGGTAGTGTATGTCTATAGATACAGAAAAACTAAGCCAATTTTTCAGCAGAATCAAACTGGAACAGATTTATAACAGTGTGGTTATTTTTATTATTGCGATCATTCTACTTTTAGCCGCATTTGCTCTATATCGTCCGTTGAGCATTGCTCAAGTCACCCAGATTCAGCAACTGTCTAAACAGCAAAACCTTCCCCAAACTCAGGATATGGCACTCGCTTTATTAGAGCAGCAGCATATCCATCGTGGGCAATATCTTAAATTGATGCAGGCTTATCAGCAGGAATCACTTCGGGCACGTCAGCTTCCGCCGGTCTCTGTGGAGATGCCTTAGGCATAGGGTTTGTTGGTAAGTAATAATTGGCATCCATTAAATTTCGCTCCAAACGCATTTTCAAGGCATTTTGATCCAGTTCTTTGTTGACGACGACTAGGGTTAAGCGATCAGGATGAAAATGCTTGCGCACTGCATTTTGTACATCTGCCGCTGTGATTTTAGCCAAGCGTTCTGGATAACTGGATAAATAATCAGTTTGCTCACTATAAAAACCCATATTGCCTAGCTGGGCATTAATGGTGGCATTACTGCTGTAATTATTAGGAAAAGCACGTAACATGCCTGCTTTGGTTTCTTCCAGACGCTGAGTATCAATAGGTTGGCTGACAAAGTGGATAAATGCTTGATGTGCGACCTGAATGCTGTCTAGCAGTTGATCCTGACGCGTGGAATACTTAAAGCTGAATACGCCGGGTGCCTGACTAAAGCTCAATGAACTATAAGCGCCATAAGTAAAACCACGTTTCACCCGTAGTTCCTGCATCAATACTGCATTAAATCCGCTACCGCCAAACATGCGATTGGCGACTTCTAAAGCCAGTTTATCTTCAGTAAAGCGGGTTGGGCCTAAATGCCCAAAGGTGACATGCGCCTGAGACGAGTTATAGGGTAGATGTACCACTTCAAAGC
>NZ_JBLVOM010000243.1:32428-36907 GCF_053543775.1 Acinetobacter endophylla
GCCAGATTGAATTTCAGGCTGTGGCAATGTTTCTGCTTTTTGCCCTTGAGGTAAGTTGCCGGCAATTCGTTCAGACAGTTCGAGTGCCTGTTTCGGGCTGAGTTTGCCAGTAATGGCAATATTCATATTTTGCGCCACCAAAAACTGATCACGAAATTTTTTCAATAATTCTGCATTAATTTTCTTGGTGCTGCCTTGGGTGCCGCTGATTGGTTCTGCATAAGGGTGCTGACCATATAAAGCGCGATAAAAACGGATATCCATCAGTCGGCTTGGGTTTTCCTGCAGCTGTTTTTGTCCCACTTGGGTATTACTTAAAGCCAGATTAATGCTGGACGGTTTAAATGACGCATTCTTAAGAACCTCCATCAGCATGCTCAATGCGGGTTCCAGTTTTTCCGGGTCTGAAAGCGTACGCAGACGGACCACAAACATGTCCCGATAGGCTTGTACGCTGAATTGTGCTCCGGTTTGGTCAAAAACTTCCGCCACCTGATTGGCGCTATATTTGTCGGTTCCTTCACGCATCAACTTGGCTGCCATATTGGATAGGCCATATAGACCTTTGGTAATTTCCTGATCACGGGCCGAACCGGCATTAAAGGTCAGCTGGATATCTACCATGGGAAGATCCTGCGTTTCGACAAACAGCGTGCGTACCTTGTAGCGATTGTTCAGATCATGAATATAAGGCGCCTGAAAATCCCGTTGCTGATTAATATTTTTTAAGCTTTGTAGCAAGGGGATAGACTGTAACTGAATCGGATTATCATTTTGGTCAGGTTGAGGGTCCAAATAGTTTTCTGCATAGGTAGCCGAGTTAAGACTTAAAATTGAAATAAGCAAAAATGGACGAAGTTGAAGCATTATAATCCCCGTTGCTGGGTGTTTTGTTCAGGTGAGAGATAAAGCGTGCTGAGATTTTCACGGACAAAATAGGCGTTTGCGACGCGCTGGATATCCTGAATACTGACACTTTCAAAGTGTTTCGGTAATTCATCCATCAGGCGATAACTCAAGCCATTGACCTCCAGATTGCCAATCATTTTGGCTTGTCCAGCAATATCATCCTGGCTATAAATCAAATTGGAAATAAAGCGGGTACTGATACGATCCACTTCCTGTTGGGTTATGGCGGTAGTTTTGAGTAAATCCACTTCATCCTGAATTGCTTGTTGTGCCTCTTGTAAAGAGATACCCGGCGCAGGTAAGGCAGAAATACCAAACAGGCTGTCGCCGCGATTATAGGGATCATAAGAAACGCTGACAGAGGTCAGAATTTTACGATCACGTACCAAACGGTCTTGCAGGCGCGAAGAAATGCCACTGTCCAAAAGACTGCGAATAATGGTCAAGGCATACGCATCTTGGGGGTTTTTGGCAGTGCTGAGGGATTTTACATTCCAGGTCATGTACAGATTGGGCACCTGAACATTGCTATTAATTTCCATATGTCGATAGCCCAAACGCTCAAACTCCAGTACGTCATTGCGCGCCGGTGTTGGACGTGCGGGAATGTCAGCAAAATATTTTTGTACCTGAGCCAAAGCAGCTTCAGATTCTACATTCCCCACAATCACCAGAATGGCATTATTCGGACTGTACCAATCCCGGTACCATTTTTTGACATCATTCAACTGAATATTATTCAGAGTTTTCATGTGTCCAATCACCGGCTGGCGATAATGACTGGTCGGATAACTGACCCATTTAAACCGTTCAAATGCTTGCGCCCGCGGATTGTCATCGGTACGCTGGCGCCGTTCTTCCATGACGACTTTAATTTCTGGCTCGAAGTCCTGCTGCCGCAATAATAAATTGCTCATACGGTCAGACTCAAGTTCCAGGGCCATAGGAAAATAGGCCTTAGGATACAGCTGATAATAATTGGTGTAATTGGTAAAGGTGGCCGCATTGATACTGCCGCCATAAATCCGGCTCAGACGGGTAAATTCGTCATTTGGCACTTTATGAGTGCCTTTGAACATCATATGTTCAAGCGCATGTGATACCCCCAGAATATTTCCGGATTCATCACTACTGCCGACTTTGTACCAAATTTGTGTCATTACCATGGGCGCACGATGGTCTTCCCGAATAATGACTTTTAAACCGTTACTTAAAGTGGTTTCAAAAGTAGTCCGTGACAATTCGCTTCGGGTTTGTGCCTGAACCGAGTTAAAACTCAGGCTAAGCAAGACTGCTGCACCGAGTGGATAAAGCGTCTGTTTGATCATTTGCGAGAAAGAGGAGATAGTCAAAAAGGTGATGAACACTAGATCTCCTGAAATAGGCGTTTGTATTTAGAGTTATTTTTAATAAATGCGTGCTTGAAAGCAACCGAGAGCTGTAGCTTTTTGGTATGTTTGTCCAGCATTTGCATTGCTAGCTGCAAAGCAGGCAAGTTATGGTAGAATCTGGGTTTTTAACGCAATGCTTTTCAAGGATTCGGCATGCAACAGCAATCTAATGGGCAAAACAAATTTTTGATTGATGCTGATATCGGAGATGATGATGTCACATTACCGAGCTTACCTGCGGTCAATGTGCCTATCGTAGAAACGCCAAGCGAAACAGCTGTAGTTTCTGCACCTGTCGAAACAGAAACCGAAAATGAAGATTCTGCGGCGAAAGGTGGCTTCTTTAGCCGTATGAAAGTGGGTTTAACCAAAACCCGTAAAAACCTTGCCGATGGGATGGTAAATATCCTGATCGGTGGTAAAGAAATTGATGATGAATTATTAGAAGAAGTCGAAGAGCAGCTTCTGGTGGCCGATATCGGTGTGGAAGCCACCAAGACCATTATCGCTAACCTGACTGAACGTACGGCACGTGGTGATTTGATCTATTCGCATTCACTCTATAAAGCGCTTCAGGAAGAACTGGTGGCTTTATTGGCACCACGAGTAAAACCGCTACACATTGATCCGAATAAATCGCCTTATGTGATTCTGGTGGTTGGTGTGAATGGTGTCGGTAAAACGACTACCATTGGCAAGTTGGCAAAACGTCTGCAAGGTGAAGGCAAGACCGTCATGTTGGCAGCAGGTGATACTTTCCGTGCGGCTGCAACTGAACAGCTACAGATCTGGGGTGAGCGTAATAATATTGCGGTTGTTGCTCAGGGTCATGGTGCTGACTCAGCTTCAGTGATTTTCGATGCTTTTGAAAGTGCGCGTGCCAAAGGTGTAGATGTATTGATTGCAGACACAGCGGGTCGTTTGCATAACAAAGGCCATTTGATGCAGGAATTGACCAAAGTAAAACGTGTGATGCAGAAAATTGATGCCACTGCGCCGCATGAAGTGATGTTGGTGGTCGATGCCGGTACTGGCCAGAATGCCATTAATCAGGTCGAGATGTTTGATGAAGCGGTAGGCTTGACGGGTCTGACCATTACCAAACTTGATGGTACTGCCAAAGGCGGTGTCCTATTTAATATCGCCAGTCGTACTCATGTGCCGATTCGCTTTATTGGTGTCGGTGAAAAAATTGATGACTTGCGTCCATTCTCTGCCAAATCTTTTGTTGCTGCATTATTTGAAACTGAAAAATAAATAATGCGCAATGCTTCACATAAACTCCGCCAAGTGCGGAGTTTATTGTTTTTAGCCAGTTCGAGTGTTGTAAAAACCGACAGTAAAACCACCACTAAATCTGCCTATCTTAATAAAGGCCTTATAATTGTAGGGGATTCTCTAAGCTGATTTGGCTTGTTTTTTGTGGGGTAGAAAATGGCATTGCTAAATAAGATTGGTCAGGTATTAACAAGCGATATAACCAAGGATTTTAAATTTTCAAGAAAAAATAAACTGAATGATGATTTAGAACTGACTTTTGTCGATCAATTGAAAAAGCGCCGTAGTATCGATCAACTCGGTAAGCGGGTACATTATAGTCAGGCTTATCTTGGCGAAATCATTCAGGAAGCAGTGCGCAGTTGCCCTTCGGCTTATGATTCTCAAACTACGCGCATTGTGGTGTTATTTGCAGATTCTCATCATCAATTCTGGGAAATTGTGAAACAGGTACAGCGTCAGTATATGCCGGCACATATTTATGAAGGGGTTGAAATCAAGTTGAATCAATGTGCTGCTGCCTATGGCACGGTTTTGTTTTATGAAGATCAAGCCGTGATTCAACAATTGCAAAAGAAAATGCCATTAAATAGTGAGGATTTTCGAGCGTGGTCGGAACAAACTTCCGGTATGGCGCAATTTGCTGTATGGACGACGCTGGCAGATTCTGGCTTAGGGGCATCCTTACAGCACTATAATCCACTGATTGATGAAAGGGTCGCTGAACATTTTGAGATTGAAAAGAGCTGGTTGTTACGAGCACAACTTTGCTTTGGATCAATTGAACAAACAGTAGAAGAAAAATTACAAAAGCCGGATCAGCAACGTTTCAAAGTATTTAATTAAAATTTTATAGAGAACTTTATATGTGACAGCATGGAAGCTGCGGATAAAATCAGAT
>NZ_JBLVOM010000243.1:36927-37687 GCF_053543775.1 Acinetobacter endophylla
ATAAAATCAGATACAAATACGCTACTCAGATCTAAATCTGATTGTTCTATAAATAAAACACATTGTTATCGAAATGCACCTGTCTTGGGTGTTTAAAGCACGTAATATGACTTTATCGATTTTCAAATAATCAAAATATACAGAGGTGGGTTCATGGCATTTTTAGATCAAATCAAACAACGTCGTAGCATTTATTCAATTGGAAAAAATGTAGATCTGGATCAAGCAGAAATTGAGAAAATCATTAAAGATGCGGTGAAGCACAGTCCGTCATCTTTTAACTCGCAAACCTCGCGTGTGGTGATTTTATTTGGTCAATCACATGATACCTTCTGGCATATTGTACGTGAAACTTTACGTGACCTTGTTTCAGCAGATGTATTTGAATCAACCAATAGCAAGATCAATGCTTTTGCAGCAGGTTATGGAACCGCTCTGTTTTATGAAGATCAGAATGTGGTGAAGTCGATGCAAGAGCAGTTTGCACTCTATGCAGATAACTTCCCAGTCTGGTCTGAGCATTCTTCCGCTATTGCACAGTTTGCAACCTGGACCGCTTTGGCAGAAAAAAATATCGGTGCTTCATTGCAGCACTACAATCCAATTATTGATGAAGAAGTTGCACAAACTTTCGAGATTCCATCTCACTGGAAACTTCGCGCTCAACTGGTATTTGGTTCGATTGAAGCTCCTGCAGGTGAAAAAACCTTTATGGATGATGCAGAACGCTTTAAGACCTTTGCGTAAACGATTTTAGGTT
>NZ_JBLVOM010000243.1:37707-39050 GCF_053543775.1 Acinetobacter endophylla
AAAAAGAAGCACTTTGATGCTTCTTTTTTATGTCTTAGAGTTGTATTTAGATATGATGTGATATGTCTAGCTAAATAAATGCTAAAAACACAGGCTGTATCGCTCCAGCTTTTGTCATAAGATTGTCATTTAGACGCGGCATAGTGCAGCTAATTTTTAATAAACAACCAAAAATGAGTATAGGATATGGGTTTACGTATTGCGGCAACTGCAGCAGTGTTTCTGTTTAGCACACCAGTTTTTTCGGCAGTGACCGTCACAGTACCTGAAGAAATAAAAATTGTTGCCGTAAATGATCAAGAGGTGAACTCGGGTCTATTACGTTCTAATCAGACTTATAGCTTGGATGCAGGTGTAAATGCGATCAGCGTACGCTATAACGAATTTTTCCAGCATTCAGACAATTCACATGACATTTTAAAGTCAGGTGTGGTTACGGTAAAAACACCAAGCCTTAAAGATGGTGAAACTTACCGTTTAGCACTTATTCAGGCGCCTAAAGATTTTGATGCAGCGCAAAAATATAAAGATCAGCCCATTATTGGCCTATATGATGCGAAAAATCAGCTCTTAGTCCAGCAGACGGGCGCTAAAGATTCAGCGAAACCATGGTTTGGAAATCGCGTATTGACTAAAAAAGTAGATATGACAACTCAAGCCGCGACACCAGTTCATCAACCGGCAGCTATATATACTCAGTCAGTAGAACAGAATGATCAGCAGCTGATTCAATTATGGCAG
The DNA here is from genome assembly GCF_053543775.1 of Acinetobacter endophylla. Lineage (NCBI taxonomy): Bacteria > Pseudomonadati > Pseudomonadota > Gammaproteobacteria > Moraxellales > Moraxellaceae > Acinetobacter > Acinetobacter endophylla. The sequence continues at coordinate 38,449 of NZ_JBLVOM010000243.1, forward strand.
AAAGCTTCTAAAGCTGAACGTCAAAAATTTATGACTTGGCTCGCTGAGCAGACAAATTAAAATATTTTGATGAAGAATCAAAAAGATCACCATTGAGGTGATCTTTTTTTATGAGATGAAGGCTAGAAAATTAACATTTGCTTAAACTTTTCATGCGGAATTAGCTAGAAAAACGCAAAAAAGTGTTAAAAATAGCCTTTTAGATTAAAAAATAAACGCATGATTGGTTTTTTTGAATATTTTTAAGAAAAGCCCTTGCGCTCGTTTTGAAACTGTATAGAATACGCAGCACACCAACGCAATGCATGAAACGAAACGTTAAGTGATTGGGTTGGAGCTTGAAACTGACGAGGTTTTAAGAAGATCATTAAGAGATTATGAAGAACAACTTGTGTGGATTTTTACTGGTTGATTGATCGAAATTATTTTCATTGATTGATGGTAGAAATTACTCGAAGTTTATTTGAGAAATATTTGTCAGAAAATTGATGAGCCAAGATTGGCACCCTTTAAGGTGCTACATAGTATTAAACTGAAGAGTTTGATCATGGCTCAGATTGAACGCTGGCGGCAGGCTTAACACATGCAAGTCGAGCGGGGAA
>NZ_JBLVOM010000244.1:0-8431 GCF_053543775.1 Acinetobacter endophylla
TGCATACGTCGATAAAATGATTGTGGTAAGCACTTGATGGGCAAGGCTTTAGATGCAGAAGAAAGATTACATGTTTGCTTTAAAATAATCACAAGCATGATGAGCGCAAAGCACTTTAAATGTGACTTGTTCCATTTTAGAGATTTGTTTAAGATAAGATATAACTCATTGAGATGTATCATAGTATTCGTCGTTAGAAAACAATTATTGTGACATTATTTCAATGAGTTATCTATTTTTGTCGTGTACAGAGGATTCCATTTTTTCTTGGCTTTATGACGCGATTCACTCTAGTAAAAGCTAAAGGTCTGGATTGGTATCAAAATGTCTTCTTACCTAAGATCAGTCCACTGAGTTTGTTGGCTTTATTATTCACGATTGTGGCGATGTTTAGCCTGAAAGGGAATGATGTGGTGAGCTTACCACTCGATGTCTTGCGTATTGCCATTCCATTGACGATTTACTTTATCGTGATGTTCTTCATCAGCTTCTTTATGAGCAAGTGGATGGGGAATGACTATTCTAAAACCACAGCCATTTCTTTTACTGCTGCGGGAAATAACTTTGAATTGGCACTTGCTGTAGCGATTGCAACTTTTGGTTTAGCTTCACCTGTGGCGTTTACCACGGTAATCGGCCCATTGGTTGAAGTACCAGTGTTGATTGCTTTAGTCAGTGTGTCTTTGTGGCTCAGAAAAAAGTTTTTTAAAGCAGAGGTGTAATTTCTATGACTCTCCCAAATGTAGATATGAATCTTTTGGATCAACCGACTTTAGAAAAGGTACAAGCTAAAGAATTGGATCATCCACCCCGTATTTTGCTGCTGTATGGTTCAAACCGTGAGCGTTCATACAGCCGTTTGGCTGTAATGGAAGCAGGACGTATCTTGGAGCAGTTTGGTGCCGAAGTAAAAATCTTTCATCCTAAAGGGCTGCCTTTACCTGAAGATGCGGACACTGAACATCCAAAGGTTAAAGAGTTGCATGATTTACTCGCTTGGGCAGAAGGAATGGTGTGGTGCTCGCCTGAGCGTCATGGCTCAATGAGTTCAATTTTCAAATCGCAAATTGACTGGATACCATTGGCAGGCGGTGCAATTCGTGCAACGCAAGGTAAGACCTTAGCTTTGATGCAGGTCAGTGGTGGTTCGCAATCTTTTAACAGCTTAAACCAGATGCGTATTTTAGGTCGTTGGATGCGTATGATCACCATTCCAAACCAATCGTCTATTCCCAAAGCTTTTTTAGAGTTTGAAGAAGACGGCAGGATGAAACCTTCAGCCTTTTATGATCGAATTGTCGATGTCATGGAGGAGCTGTATAAATTCACGCTACTGACGCGTGGGCAAAGTCAGTACCTCACAGACCGTTATTCAGAGCGAAAAGAGTCGGCAGAAGAATTATCTAAGCGTGTCAATCAACGTAGCTTATAAACTTTAGATGATCAAAGATGTTGAAAAGCAGCTTGAGCAATTGAAAAGCCCAATTACAGAGTTGATCAATTTGTAAAATTCGCTCAGCCTGTTGCATAGACTGGGCTTTTTAATTTTGAATATGGCTTAACTATAGCAAATGGGAGAGTGGCTTTGGCTCAACTAAAAGCAGAAGTTGATGTGGTTATCATCGGTGGTGGTCAGTCGGCACTTGCTACAGCGTATTTCCTCAAACGTAAAAAAGTGCCATTTGTGATTTTAGATGATCAATCGCAAGCTGGCGGTGCATGGCTGCATGCTTGGCAGTCGCTATGTCTTTTTTCACCGCATACATGGAGTTCGTTGTCAGGTTGGATGATGCCAACGACTGAACGCACCTACCCAACGCGAAATGAAGTGATCGAGTATTTGTCGGCATACGAGCAACGCTATCAATTTCCGACCATTCGGCCAGTCCATGTCGATCATATTGAACAAGAAGATGACTATTTAGATGTGTATGCTGGAGATCAATATTGGCGGGCAAAGGCTGTGGTCAGTGCAACAGGTACATGGAGCAAGCCTCATATTCCTAATGATATTGGACGTGAAAAATTTAAAGGAATACAGCTTCATTCAGCGGACTATGTCAATGCAATACCTTTTAAGAATAAGAAAATCATCGTTGTAGGTGGTGGAAACTCAGGCGCGCAAATTCTTGCCGAAGTTTCAAAAGTGGCAGAAACGACTTGGGTCACGACGACAGCACCAGCATTTTTATCAGATGATGTGGATGGGCGAGTCTTGTTTCTTCGTGCAACGGAGCGTTTAAAAGCACAACAGGAAGGTCGGAGTTTGGAACAACTCGCAGGTGGGTTGGGAGATATTGTCATGATTGACAGTGTTAAAGAGGCAAGAACACGAGGAGTTTTGCACAGTCGAGAGCCTTTTGTCGCATTTGCTGAGCATTCGGTTGTTTGGGCTGATGGTTCAACTCAAGCGGTAGATGCTGTCATTTGGTGTACAGGATTTAACCCTGCACTTAATCATTTAAGAGGTCTTGGTGTGGTCGAGCCTGATCAAACGGTTGCTGTCCATAATGGGCGTTCAATGAAAGTAAATAACTTATGGTTGGTTGGCTATGGTGAGTGGACAGGCATGGCATCGGCGACTTTAATTGGAGTGTCCAGAACAGCAAGAGCAACGGTAGATGAAATAGCTGCCTATTTGACTGGTACTTAAACCTATAAGTTTAAAGGGATGCATAGACAGGTTTCATGTATGAACAATTCGATTTGATTCGATACGGATGAGGACGGAAATAGGATTCACCGTGAAGCAAATGGAAAGCAATTTTTGATGATTGATAGGAGATTTAAGGTATTCTAAGTAGCTAATTAAAATAAGAAAACCTATCTATTTAAATCAGAAAAGCAGCGGAAGCTGCTTTGCGTTTTTTTATCATCGTTGAAGTTGCCTCTAAGGCATTCACCATCAGCACAACCTCCGCCAGACTTAAGCATCTACTTTGGCGGTACGAGAGTTATGGCTTAATTCATCTGCATGTAGGAAATGCGTATGCTGCGGCGCGCGTTTGGTTTTGCTCCATTCTTCCAACATGTCATATTTCATTTGTTCAGTAATCATGGCAATTTTTTGTGGCGCTTTTTCATCGTCATAGGCCAGTTCCAAACGATGACCATTTGGATCAAAGAAATAAATTGAGTGGAAAATACCATGATTGGTAATGCCCAAGACCTCTATGCCATTGGCTTCTAGGTGTTCTTTAGCATCAATCAGTGCCTGACGGTCTTTGACTTTGAGTGCAATGTGCTGCACCCATTTGGGGGTGTTTTCATCGCGGCCCATTTCAGGCTGGGTCGGTAGTTCAAAGAAAGCCAACACATTGCCGTTTCCTGCGTTTAGGAAGAGGTGCATATAGGGATCAAAGGCTTTGGTTGAAGGGACATGGTCTTCAGCAAAGGCGAGAATGAAATCCATGTTTAGATTTTTTTTGTACCATTCCACCGTTTCTTTGGCATCTTTACAACGGTAGGCCACGTGGTGAATTTTTTCAATTTGAATGGTCATTTTTATATCCTTATAAAAAACTTAAGTTGCATCAGGTTGCATTTCAGGTGCAGCGTATTGAAAGGCTTCTAAAGTGTTGCAATGGGTATAGATCGAACAAATTTTTGGATAATCGGATAAATCAAGATTAAAACGTAGAGCGTTATAGACTTGTGGAATCAGGCAGCAATCCGCTAGGGTCGGCTGATTGCCAAAACAGAATTTGCCATTTGACTGTTCCAGTTGTGCTTCAAGGGCTTTAAAGCCCGTTAAAACCCAGTGTTTATACCAAGCTGTTTTCTGCTCATCACTTATTTCAAATGTACCCGTCAGGTACTGAAGTACCCGTAGGTTGTTGAGTGGATGGATATCGCAGGCAATACTCAAACTAAATGCACGGATCAAAGCACGCTGCTGCAAGTCTTGAGGGAGCAGGGCCATGTCTGGGAATTTTTCTTCTAAATATTCAAGAATACTTAGCGATTGGATCAAGACAAAATCTTGCTCTGCCCATGTGGGCACCAGCTTACTCGGATTGATTTGACGGTAGCTTTCACTATGATGTTCACCACCATTATTGACTAAGTGCACAGGTACATGTTCAGCAGTCAGACCTTTTAAATTCAGGCCAATACGAACTCGGTAAGCCGCAGAACTACGAAAATAGGTATACAGTTTCATGGGCAAGATCCTAGTCTGCAATTATTGGGTAAAACCAAAATCCACTGCTGGCAGAATTTTGCCGCTGACTTCACCAAAGCCAATACGCAAATCATCTTTTTCGCAATAGCCTTTCATAATGATGGTATCGCCGTCTTGAATGAAGTTACGCTGTTCGCCATTTGATAGCGTTAAAGGTTTGGTGGCATTCCATGTGATTTCGAGCAATGAACCATAAGAATCTGGAGTTGGCCCTGAAATGGTCCCTGAACCCATCAAATCACCGACCTGCAAGTTACAGCCCGCAATCGTATGATGTGTGAGCTGCTGAGCCATGGACCAGTACATATATTTAAAGTTGGTTTTGCAGATCACATCACTTTTTTCGTCATTCTCAGGCTGAATTTCAACCGAAAGATGAATGTCATAGCTGTTGCTGCTGTTGTCTTCACACAGATAAGCCAAAGGTTTTGGCTCTTGTTCAGGCGAACTGGTTTTAAATGGCTCAAGTGCTTCTAGCGTCACAATCCAAGGTGAAATAGACGACGCAAAAGTTTTGGCATTAAACGGACCAAGTGGCACATATTCCCATTGCTGCAAGTCACGAGCAGACCAGTCATTAAACAGCACCATACCGAAAATATGATCCCAAGCGTTTTCAATTGGAACAGGTTGACCCAGCTGACTTGCCTTGCCTACGATAAAACCAGTTTCAAGTTCAAAGTCGAGTTTACGGCAAGCAGAAAATACGGGACGTTCTGAATCTGGCAGCTTGATTTGTCCTGATGGACGGACAATGTCAGTGCCGCTCACAATAACTGAGCTGGCACGTCCATTATAACCAACAGGGAGTTCTGACCAGTTGGGCAACAGCGCATTTTTCGGGTCACGGAACATGCAACCGACATTGGTGGCATGTTCTTTAGATGAATAGAAATCGGTATAGCCTGAGATGTGTACAGGCATATGCATTTTAACGTCTGATTGTTTGAAGAAGACCTGATCACGCAGGGCCTGATTATCACGAAGATCAGGATTATTTGCGGACAACAAAGCTTGTAATTCTGCGCGGACCTTAGACCAATTGACTTGACCTGATTCAATAAACATATTCAGTGTCGGCTGATTAAAGAGCAGTTTGCCATCTGCCTGTTTACAATAACCATGCGCTTCCAGTACCGCTAGATCAACCACCCATTCTCCCAGTGCTACGCCAGCACGAGGCTGCGAATTGTGTTTTTCACTAAAAATGCCATAAGGCAGGTTTTCTAGCGGGAAATCTGAATGTGCAGCAATTTCAACAAATGACTTCAAGCGTTTGCTCATGGATATTGATCCTTTCCGTGGAAAATTTAAGTTCTAGATAGAATCATACTTATATTTTAAAATTACGCAATAAATAATTTATTTATGAATAATGTAAATTGTTGAGTTGTACTACTCTGAATGAGAGAGTCAGGTTTAGATGGCTCACATTTTTGATTTAAGTAGTACAATTCACCAATGGAGTTATGACAACTAATGCAGCTATGCAGGGTAAAGCGATGAGTGTTGAGGAAGAAAAAATACAGGGAGGGGTTCAGTCTCTGGAAGTTGGATTAACCGTATTAGATGCATTAACCGCACATAATGCACCGATGATGTTAAAAGAGCTGTCCGAAGTTTTATCCATGCATCCGGCCAAAGTACACCGTTATGTGGTGAGTTTGATTCGTAAAGGCTATGCTCAGCAATTAGCGGATGGGCGTTATAGTTTAGGTGAGCGCGCACATGCTTTTGGGGTGAATGCACTCAAACGAACAGATATGTTGGAATTAAGCCAGCGTTATATTCAGGACATTCAGCAACGTCTGAATTGCAGTATTCATGTGAGTAAATGGTTTGCCGATGGTGCGGTCGTGGTTCAGTCTCTAGAATCTAACCATGTCTTTAATATTATTACCCGAGTTGGTTCACGCATGCCGCTGCTGAAATCTGCGACAGGGCGCTTGCATGCCTGCTTTCAGCCTGAGCACATCATCAAGCCATTATTGGAAAAAGAATGGGAAAGTAGCGCTAAACCAGAGCAGTATCCTGCAAATTGGGAAGATTTTTTAGAACTGAAAGCGAAAATTCTGAGTCAAGGTTATGCTTCAGTCACAGGAGATATGATGGCTGGGATCAATGCGATTAGTATTCCAGTCTTTAATTTCACGCAGCAACTGGATCATGTCATTACTTGTATTGGCACAGAAGATCAGTTACCTGAAGGACAAATGCAGCAGGCAATTGATTATGTACTTGGCGTACAGCGGCAGATTGATGCTTTATTTCATCCGGCTGCTGCCATATAAAAGCGTCGATTGCATTGAAAAGATGAATTAAGTTTTAAATCCACCCTTTGGTGGATTTTTTTATTGGGTTGTGGTGGTTGGCAGTCGAAATATTTGATTTTTTACCGCGCTGTCTAAAGGCGAAGGGGGAATCACGAACTAGATAGCTAAGCTGAAACCCGTAGACTTAGGTTGCCTTGATTCAAGTTCTGAAAAATAACGATAAAAAAGGCTTCTAACCCTAGAGTGAGAAGCCTAAGTAAACATGATATACCTTAAGCAAGCACAGACTCAGCGGAACTTGCAGCTTTAAGCACGGTCGCCATCGACTCAGCTACATAATCAATATTGTTTAAATTTAGGCCAGCAGTACACATACGGCCACTGCGGACTAAATAAATACCATAATCTTGTTTGAGCAAATCGACCTGTTCTGCACTTAAGCCGGTATAACTAAACATGCCTTGTTGCTGGGTCAGATAGCTAAAGTCCATATCTGGTAGCGCTTGACTGAGTTTGTCTTCAAGTAAGCGACGCATCAGTAAAATGCGCTGACGCATTTCTTCTAATTCAGACTGCCATAGCTGAGACAACGCTGTGTCATTTAATACCTGACTCACCAATAACGCACCGTTGGCTGCTGGGCTAGAATAAATGCGGCGGACTGTCGCTTTAAGCTGACCCAATACATTTTGGGCAATGTTTGCGTCATCGCAGACAAAGCTTAAGCTACCAACGCGTTCGCCATATAAGGAAAAGATCTTCGAAAAAGAATGGCTGACAATAAAGTTCATACCAGATCGATCTAGCGCGTGTATCGCATAAGCATCTTGCTCCAATCCTTGACCAAAACCTTGATAGGCCATGTCCAAGAAAGGAATCAAGTCATTTGCTTTTAGAACCTCAATCACTTGATCCCATTCATGAGGCTCTAAATCTGCACCTGTAGGGTTATGACAGCAAGGATGCAGTAGTACGATACTTTGAGCAGGTAGCTGCCTTAAGGTATCTAGCATCGCCGTTAGATTTACGGCATGGGTGTCCGCATCATAATAAGGGTAGAAATGGGTTTGAACACCAGCGCCATTAAAGATCGCAATATGGTTTTCCCAAGTCGGCTGACTGACCCAGATCTCGGACTGCGGAAAGTATTTGTTCAAAAAGTCTGCCCCCACTTTGAGTGCACCAGAACCACCCAAAGTCTGAATGGTGACGACACGCCCTTGCTGACGGGCAGGGCTAGCGTGACCGAAAATGAGTTCTTGTGCAGCCTGATTAAAGCTCTTGAGCCCATCCATCGGCAAATAGACTCGGACTTTGTCATAGTCAGGAATTAAATGAGTATAGGCTTTTTGAACCGACTGTAGCTGCGGCACGATATTATCTTCATTATAATAAAGTCCGATACTGAGATTGACCTTATTCTGGCGCGTATCTTTGCTGAATTCCTCCATCAGAGAAAGAATCGGGTCACCTGCATAGGCATCAATATGTTGAAACATGAATACATCCTAATATGATAAATACGATATTACGCTTCTGGTAAGGAAGTGATTTTACTTTTTTCAAGCAACGCAACATGATCTTCTTGCTTCCGTTTAAAGAAGTAAGCCGTCAGTAAAATCGTAATCCAGACTGGAATCATGAGAACTGCGATTTGCATATCTGGGCTACGACTCATAATAAGCAGAATACACGCCATGAAGGCAATACATAAATAATTGGTAAATGGATAGGCCACACTTGGAAAGTGAGTTTTTACCTGCATACGATTCATAGCTTTTTTAAACTTTAAATGGGTATAAGAAATCACGACCCAGTTAATCACAATAGCCGCTACGACCAGCATCATGAGTAAGTTAAATGCTTTTTCAGGAAATAAATAGTTAATCAGAACACATATTAAAGTAAAGAAAGCTGAAACCATAATGGCATTTACAGGAATACCACGCGGATTAATTTTGCTTAAAAATTTTGG